>CAJOQI010000065.1 GCA_905236895.1 uncultured Peptostreptococcaceae bacterium
AAGCCATATCGAGGCATGCCTTGAGCACAAGCCTCATATAATAATTGATGACGGTGGCGACCTGATAGGACTCCTTCATACCAAGAGACCCGATTTGGCGGAAAACGTTATTGGTGGCTGTGAAGAAACCACCACCGGCATTATCAGGCTTAAAGCCATGGAGAGGGATGGGGTTTTGAAATTCCCCATGGTTGCGGTTAATGACGCTGACTGTAAGCATCTCTTTGATAATCGCTACGGAACGGGCCAGTCCACCTGGGATAGCATCATGAGAAATACCAACCTAATCGTTGCATCCAAGACGGCGGTTATAGTTGGCTACGGTTGGTGCGGACGCGGAATAGCAATGCGTGCAGCCTCCCTTGGAGCAAAGGTTGTCGTCTGCGAAGTGGATCCCATCAAAGCAATGGAAGCAAAGATGGACGGCTATGATGTAATGCCTATGAAGGATGCTGCCAAGATTGGGGATATCTTTGTAAGTGCAACAGGATGCTGCAAGACCATAACAGTGGAACATATGCTTACCATGAAGAATCAGGCCATTCTCAGCAACGCCGGTCACTTCAACTGCGAAGTTGATATGGCGGAACTGGAAGAAAAATCTGTTGATAAGTGGGAAGCAAGAAACAATATCACCGCATATAAACTTGAGAACGGCAAGGTTGTTAATGTGATCGGCGAAGGCAAACTGGTTAATATCGCCGCTGCCGACGGACATCCTGCGGAAATCATGGACTTAAGCTTTGCGGTACAATTCCTCTCCGCACTTTACATCAAAGAAAACGGAGCCAACCTTCCCAAGAAGGTTATTGACGTAAGCGGAGAAATAGACGATCTTATCGCTCGCAGAAGACTTAAGGCTTGGGGCGTTGAAATCGATAAGCTTACAGAAGAGCAGGTTGAATATTTGAACAGTTGGAATCTGGAGTAGGTATTATGACTTATGAAGAAATAAGAGAGCAGGCGTGGGCTGCCATAACTGAATTGATTGAAAAATCTCATCTTGAAAAGGGTGATATATTCATCGTTGGTTGCTCTTCCAGTGAAATCAAAGGTGAACACATAGGACAGGGCTCGGACATAGACGCTGCCAAGGCGGTATATGAGGGAATAAAGCCTATTCTGGATGAACAGGGCATCTTCCTGGCTGCTCAGTGCTGCGAGCATCTTAATCGTGCGGTAATACTGGAGAAGAAGGCTTTGATGCCGGGACAGGATATTGTTAATGTGGTGCCACAGCTTCACGCCGGTGGATCCTTTGCTGTTACGGTTTACGAAAATGCTAAGGAGCCTGTGGCTGTTGAGACCGTAAGGGCTGCGGGAGGAATGGATATAGGCGATACTTTGATCGGCATGCATCTTAAGGCTGTGGCCGTTCCCGTTAGAATCGCAACAAAGAAGATCGGCCAGGCCAATGTGGTTTGTGCCCGCACAAGACCCAAATTCGTGGGAGGAGAGAGGGCTGTTTACGATGAGCATCTTTCCGGTGGAGACATTCCAAGATAGGTTATACCAATAACAAAGAGGAAATCTGAATGTACGATTTTAATGTTGAGAAAGTAACAAAGGAAATCGTGAACTGGATCCGCGATTTCTTTGAAAATAACGGTAAGGATTGCAAGGCCGTAGTAGCAATAAGCGGCGGTAAGGACAGTTCCGTCACCGCGGCCCTTTGCGCAGAGGCCTTGGGTAAGGATAGAGTCTTTGGAGTACTTCTTCCCAACGGTGAGCAGGAGGACATCTATATGTCCTATATGCTGGTAAACGCTTTGGGAATCGATTATACGGAGATGAATATCAAGCATATTTTCGATAGAGCCATGAAGGATTTGAAGAAGGCTGTTCCCGACGATATTTCTCCTCAAACAAGAATCAATCTTGCTCCAAGAATCAGGATGGCCATGACCTATGCCATTTCCCAATCCATGAACGGCCGGGTAGCCAATACCTGCAATCTGTCGGAGGACTGGGTTGGCTATTCCACCAGATACGGTGATGCGGCAGGGGATTTTAGTCCTCTGGCCAATCTTACGGTTGATGAGGTTAAGCAGGTTGGAGCCTATCTTGGACTTCCGGAGCAATTGGTAAACAAAGTGCCTATAGACGGGCTGTCTGACTTGACGGATGAAGAAAATCTGGGATTTACCTATGAGGTTTTGGATAAATATATCAGAACCGGAATCTGTCTTGATGCGGAAACCAAGAAGAGAATCGATCAGAAACATAGGGCAAATAAGTTTAAGCTTGAGCTTATGCCCACCTATCCCAATCCGGATGCTCCGGTGAAGGCGGAGGACTGATGGATTGATTTACAGAGAGCGATAGAGAAGGAGAAGTTTTGATTATGAAGAGAATAACCACCGTAATACTGGTTGCCTTGATTTTGATTCTTACTGCCTGTGGTGGCAGCGGCAATAACAATGGGAGCAATAATAGTGGAGGCAATAATAATTCTACTGTAACCGACAGGGAAAAAGTGGAAGAAATGGTTAGAGATTTCTATAAACCTTTGGAAGCTGCGGACAATTATAAGCTGTCAGTGTATTATTCCGATGAATTATCAATGATCCTCACCAAGGATGGGGATAAGATGCATATGGAAAACGTAGACGAAGAGTGGGGATATGACTATTATGTATTAATTCAGGACGGGATTAAGTATGTAATAACAGACGACAGAACACTGATGGAGGACGAGTTCACTTACGATTTTGCGTCCGAGACACTCGATACGATTTTGAACATGTATGTATACGGGTATCTGGAAATGGAAGAGGAGGTCATTACCTTCACCGCCACACCAAATGGTGAAAATGAGCTGGCATTTGTTATATCAGGGAAATACGAAGATACCAGTTTCAGGGACACCGTAACAGGAAAAAAAGAGGATGGTGAGATTGTAGAATTCATGGTGGAAATAGAAGACGAAAAGATGGAGAACGTCTTTACAACCAAATGTGAATTGACCTACGGTGAACATGTTGAGATTCCGGAGTATAAGGTTGCCGTAACATATGATGACATGCCCCGTGTAGAGAGCCCCTATAAATCATTCGGAGAGATTATCGACACGATAGGTGAAGATGATTATCTTAACTATATGATCATGAATGATCAATTGCTTGTCATTGATGAAAAAGATGGAAGGCACTATCAATTCAGCGCCATGCTGAGTCAGGAGGTTATAGACCAATACGACGAGTTGGATGTTTTAAGTGATGACTATGAAGACCGAGTTTTTGCCCTCATATCGGATATAGAGATAGAGGATTGCATAGACTTTACAGATGTAACAATTCCTCAGAATGAACTTGACGATTATATCGGAAGTGAAGTGCAAGCTATGGTTGATGATGGATTTGAGATAGTTGGCTTCAGCTACGTGGAAGACAATTGTTCCGTCTATGTTTCCAAGGATCTTTTGATATATATGGCGGAAGTTGAAGTCCCTGAAGACTTTGATATGGATATGGAACCTGAAGACGAGGACTTTGGGGCCATGGTAATAAAGGGTCTCGGATTTGAAACCGTCGAACTTGTGGCATTGCCAATGACATAATCTGCTGTTGAAAAATCATAAAAAGACAAGACAGAAGAGGGCTTTTAATGCTTGCTTTTCCCATTGCAGTAGTCTATAATATGCTCTGCAGATTTAGTTATAGTATTGCTTAAAAAAGAATAGTGGGGTGAAAAGTTAATGGCAAATATTAAATCAGCAAAGAAAAGAATCAAAGTTATCGACAAGAAAACCGCAAGGAACAAGAGAGTTAAGGATCACGTTAAGGAAGCTCTTCGTGCATTCGAGGATGCTATGGCCGAAGGTGACCTTGACAAGGCCGGTGAAAATCTTGTAGCTGCTGAAAAGAAGCTCATGCAGGGCGCAGCCAAGGGTTCCTTGAACAAATTCGCTGCACAGCGCAAGGTTTCCAGATTAACTAAAAGATTCAACGCTGCTAAGGCAGCAAAATAAGCTCACCCGTCCCCACCGGTGCATAAGTTAAATGCACATGCAATCGAGCAAAGAAAATCCCGGAAGTGTCTCCCGGGATTTTTTCTTGCCCCACAATAGGGACGATTCTCATGCATAAAAATCGTATAAGGGTTTGTGTGAACGATTTCGCAGGGCGAGTAGCCCGAATGTAAAGCACCGTACCTAGTTTGAGGGGCAGGCAATATGTGCTATCTTCTCGATTATATGATGCAGCTCCTGAGCCAAGTCCGTTTGAGCGGCGGTATAATACATTTCCTTGCCCTCCCGACGGGATGTGATGAGGCCGCTTTGTTTAAGAATCCTCAGGTGATGAGAAACGGCGGGACTGGACATGTCCATCATGGCAGCAATGTCGGTTACGCATTCTTCGCAGTGGCAAAGAATCCAAAATATCCTCAAGCGACTGGGGTCACCCAGCTGTTTAAGGGCTTCCGCCACCAGACTGATGTTTTCCGGGGAGGGAATTGTTTCCAGAAATCCCCGGTGAAGATGCCCGTGGTTATGGGGCAGAGTCTTCTCGTTTTTCTTCTTTGTTGCCATGATTATCTCCTTATCTTTCACAATAATTTTAATCAAAAAGTGACTCCAAAACAAGGGTTGACAAGGAGAATAATTAAATATATACTTAATTTATCAATTAAGCAATCGTTTAATCGTTTACGAAGGGAGTATATAATGCAGAAGACCTATAAGATAGATGTGGACTGTGCCAACTGTGCACTTAAGATGGAAGATGCAACCAAGAAGACCGAAGGAGTGAAGGATTGTATCGTCAACTTTATGGCCCTTAAGATGAAGGTTGAATTTGAAGAGGGCGTGGACCATAAGGAAGTAATGGAAAAGGTTAGAGAGAATTGCAAGAAGGTGGAGGACGATTGCGAAGTCTTTCTCTAATGCTATAAGGAACCGATAGTTGTAAATAATGTCCAAGAAACAGAAAAAGAACCTAGTTAGAATAATCTTAGCCGCGGCGCTCCTAATCGCACTGCACTTCGTGCCGGTGACGGGGACTTTGCGGTTTTTGTGTTATATGGTTCCTTATCTTATAGTGGGCTACGACATATTAATCAAGGCGGCCAAGGGAATCAAGAATCTTCAACCCTTTGACGAAGGCCTGCTTATGACCATAGCCACTCTTGGAGCAATCGCTTTGGCTATTTTTAAAAGCGGTGACTATACGGAGGCTGTGGCCGTAATGCTCTTCTACCAGGTGGGAGAATGGTTCCAAAGCTATGCCCTTGGAAAGAGCAGAAAGAATATTACGGAGCTGATGGATATTCGCCCCGACTATGCCAATATTATGGAGGATGGCCAGCTGGTTCGGGTGGATCCCGATGAAGTTGAGGTAGGAATCCATATAATTTGTCAGCCGGGAGAGAAGGTTCCCATGGACGGAATCGTTATCAAAGGCCATTCAACCCTGGACACCGCAGCCCTGACCGGGGAGAGCCTCCCCCGCGACATCAAGGAAGGTGAAGAAATCATCAGCGGCTCCATCAATATGACGGGAGTTCTGGAAATAGAGGTAACAAAGGAATTTGGCGAATCCACCGTCTCAAAGATTCTGGACTTGGTGGAGAATGCCAGCTATAGAAAGGCCCGCTCCGAGGACTTTATAACAAAGTTCGCCAGGGTATATACTCCGGCGGTGGTAATAAGTGCTCTCGCCTTGGCTTTGATTCCGCCTGTTGTAAGGGTTGGAATCATGGGCCTTGCACCAAACTGGGGAGATTGGGTATATAGGGCTCTTACCTTCCTTATAATCAGCTGCCCCTGTGCCTTGGTAATCAGCATCCCTTTAAGTTTCTTTGCGGGAATCGGTGGCGCCAGTCGAGCGGGAGTTCTGATCAAAGGATCCAATTTCCTTGAAGCCCTGTCTCAAACCAAATATCTGGTCTGCGACAAGACGGGAACCTTAACCAAGGGAAGTTTTGAGGTTGTGGGGATTCATCACAGCAAGATGCTGGAAAAGGATTTGTTGGAGTATGCGGCCATGGCGGAAAGTGCATCATCCCATCCCATTAGTAAAAGCATCATAGCGGCTTACGAAGAAGAAACAGGGGAGACCTTGGACAGAACTCAGGTCTCCGACGTAGAAGAAATCAGCGGACATGGGGTTAAGGCTGTCGTTAAAGGAAAGAAAGTTGCAGTTGGCAACAACAAGCTGATGAATTCTCTTGGTATAGAAATGCATGAATGCC
>CAJOQI010000066.1 GCA_905236895.1 uncultured Peptostreptococcaceae bacterium
CTGCGTGAGCGTCAACAGTATGCTTTTTGTCGTCCTTTTCGAATCCGTGGCTGACCACATTGCCCGCCATTTCTTCCAAGCAAAGGGCAGCATAATAAGAGGTCTTTTGATCCATGCCGTGGTTCAAACAGAACTCTCTCACTTGCTCCGACATATCCACCACGTCGTCCAAGGAATTCAGCCTCAGATCGATGGCATCCTCAGGTCCCACACCAAAGTCATGGGAGAAGAAAAGCCATTCGTCCATATTGGCAGGCTTTCTCTTCCAGTAGAAGATGCAGTATAGGGGCGTTAGCAAAATGGTTAGGATAATACCGATTGGTCCTGCCAACCAGATTCCAAGGAGCCCAAGGATCGGCGCCAATAGAACCGCAGGGATTATCATAGCCAAAAACCCGTCGAATATGGACAGGACATTTACATAAATATTATGCTCCATTGCCTGTAGGTAATTGGCGAATACGCAGCATATGAGAATCAGCGGAATGCATAATCCGTTGATTGTAATCAAAGTCTTGGTTATGTAGAATACATTGGAAGTTGTATCCGGGAAGAAGATGGACGCAAAGAATCCGGAAAAAACAACTATCAACCCGGCAATAACCGCGGTAATCGCAAGACCCCTTGAGAAGACTATCTTAAGGAGATGCTTGATGGAATGTTTATCCTCTTCTCCGATAAATACGCTGGCCAAGGTTCTTACGACTATACCACCACCTATACAATAGGCCATGAAAAGTCCGCCTATCATATTATAGGATGCCATGGCGGAGAGCCCGTCGTTTCCTCCGTAGTTAAGAAGAAGCCTGTTTAATACTCCTCCTCTTAATGCCAAGCATAGAACCAGGAGAGCCCCCGGGAAACCTATTTTGATAACCGATATAGTTTCCTTCCAATCGATAAGTTTCCTGTCGAATTGCAGTTGAGCGTCCTTATGGTGATAATAGCTCATGAGAATTACGGCATAGAGCAAATTGCAAGCAGAGGTTGCTATGGCAAGTCCAAGAATGCCAAGATCCAATACTGCAACCAGGAATATGTCGGCCATGATATTGGCTCCAATCATAACTCCTACACCTATATAGTTTCTCTTGCTTTGTCTCTCTATCTGAAGGAAGAAACCTGCCTGGAGAGAAATAAGCCTTGGAACAATACCAAAGGAATAGCCCACGATGTATTGAATAAGCCTTGGCTTAAGTTCGGGGCTGGCTCCAAGAATGTCCGCCAAAAGGCCTGAAAACAAAAGACCGGCGATTGTAATTAGGCCGCCTACCACAATGGAAAGGATGAGATTCAAGGAAAAAATACCCTTTGCCCTATCCATATTGCCTCGCCCCATATATTTTCCCATGAGAACGGAGGTACCACCCATAATAATGGATCCAACGCCTTCGATAATGTTTACCATGGGGAAATAGAGTCCTATTACCCCAACGGAGGCGGCGTCGATAAACCTTCCTGCCACTGCCCCATCCACAATTGTATTAATTGAGCCCATTGCAAGAATAGCCACCTGAACCGGCAACATCTTAAAGAACAAGGAGCTTATTATATCTTTCTTCTTTGTTGTCATTATATTAATTCGGTTTTCCATACTATATATTATATAACTCTTGCTCCTGATTATCCATCAAAGGATTGTCGTAGAATTACTACCCCAATTCATGGTAAAATAATAATGGATTTTGTTATGGAAGGACCTTAATATGATGAGTAATCAAAGTATCCTTATAATGGAACCATTTAACGGGACATTCTTTCTCGTTACGGCTTTTTATATTTCCATACTCATTATCGCCTCCCTCATTTTGAAGGATAAAAGCGACGAGGTAAAAGGAAAAGTAATAATCGCAGCCTGCCTAATTACATTGGCAGTCTTTGTTTTATATAAATATAACCTGTCATTGGACGAAGAATACAATATGGAAAGAGCCCATATGGGGGGCTTTAATTGGTGGGGCGAACTTCCCCTTCACCTTTGCAATATCAATTTGATTCTCATTCCCTTAGGCCTTTCTCTAAAGAAAAAATCTTTAATGAACTTTTGCTTTATCGTTGCACCTCTTGGAGCCATGATGGCCATTCTTATGCCAGGAAAGGAGTTTTCAGGCTTCTCAATTCTCATCCCCAGAATGATAGGATACTATGGAACCCACTATACAATAGTAATCGCAGGCCTTGCCCTTGCCACCTTTGGTCTTTGCAGGCCAAAATTTAAGGACATAATTCCAACAACGGGCACCTTGCTCCTCATTACCTTCTTCATATTTCTTTTTAACGTCCTTCTGAGGGCTACGGGGATTTATTCCAGAGCAAACTATTTCTTTGTTATGGAAACGGAGGGAAATCCATTACTTGAAATCTTCCATTCCTGGATTCCCTATCCGGGTCTGTATATCCTCCCCTGCACATTGATACTGATTGCTTATATGCTGCTTATCACCTTGCTATTTAAGATAATAGACAAAAACTCCGATAAGGATCGTTAATGCTATAGACAATCTATTCTTCTACGCTAAGAGTTCTTTCAACAGCCTCCTGCCATCCGGCCAAAAGGCTTTTTCTTTTTTCATCATCCATATTGGGATTGAATGCCCTATCCCTTTTCCAATTATCGTCCACTTCATTTAAGTCCTTCCAGAAGCCTACCGCAAGTCCTGCCAGATAGGCTGCACCCATGGAGGTGGTTTCTATGCTTGAGGGCCTAACTATTTCCATATCCAGAATATCCGACTGGAATTGCATCAAAAAGTCGTTGGCCGCTGCTCCACCGTCCACCATCATGCGGGGAGGTTTCTTGCCCAGGTCCTCGTACATGGCCTTAAGCAAATCGTTGCACTGATAGGCCATGGACTCAAGGGCTGCCCTTACCAAGTGGTTCTTATTTGCTCCTCGAGTAAGTCCGTAGATTGCACCCTTTGCTCGGGAGTCCCAATATGGTGCTCCAAGGCCCACAAAGGCAGGAACTATATATACTCCGTTGGTATCCTCTACAGAGAGGGCCATTTTTTCCGAATCCGAGGCTTTTTCCAAAAGCTTTAGTTCGTCCCTAAGCCACTGAATAACGGCGCCACAGACAAAAACAGAGCCTTCCAGGGCATATGTGACCTTATTGTCCAGTCCCCAGGCTATGGTGGTGATTAAACCCTTGGTTGAATCCACCGGAGTATCGCCAGTATTCTGAAGCATAAAAAGCCCCGTTCCGTAGGTGCTTTTAACCTCACCTTCATTGAAGCAGGTTTGGCCGAAAAGGGCCGCCTGCTGGTCTCCCGCTGCTCCAGCAATGGGTATGGGGCCACCCAGGAACAAAGGATCCGTCTCCCCATAGATTTCGCTAGACTGTCTCACCCGGGGAAGCATGGCTTTTGGCACATCCAAGATCTCAAGTAGCTCATCATCCCAACAAAGGTCGTGGATATTAAACATCATGGTTCTTGAGGCATTGGAATAGTCCGTCACATGAACCTTGCCACCGGACAGTTTCCAAATAAGCCAGGTTTCCACGGTACCGAAAAGCAGGTCCCCTGCTTCCGCCTTTTCTCTGGCACCTTCCACATTGTCCAATATCCATTTAAGCTTTGTTCCGCTGAAATACGGGTCTATCAAAAGGCCAGTCTTTCTTTTAATCAAATCCGAAAGGCCCCTATCCTTTAATTCGTCGCAAAAGTCCGCAGTCCTTCTGCACTGCCAGACGATAGCGTTGTACACCGGGTCACCCGTATTCTTGTCCCAGACTATGGTGGTCTCCCTTTGATTGGTGATGCCGATAGCGGCGATGTTCTCGTAGGTGAGCTCCGCCTTTATCAAGGCATCAAAGGCGGTGGAAATCTGGGTTCTCCAAATCTCGTCCGGGTCGTGCTCAACCCAGCCGCTTTTGGGATAGATTTGCTTAAACTCTTCCTGGAACATGCCTATTATATTGCTTTCCTGATCGTAGATTACGGATCTGGAACTGGTGGTTCCCTGGTCAAGGGCAAGGATATATTTTTTCATGGGACATCCTCTCTTTATATCTTTGCTTTTTCTTTAAGACTTCCCCTATATTATACATTATGAACCAATTATTTCATAAAAAAAGAAGAGCGCAGATATTGCGCTCTCCTCTCTTCTTATGTCATTCTTCAGTCTTTACTGCTTGCTATTTTTTTAATCCCTTCTTTGCGATCAACATGAATGCTGCACCAAGGAAGAATATTCCCAGCCAGAGAATCGGATTGCTCTCGTCTCCGGTCTTAACGCTTTGAGACGGCTTGTCGTTGGAAGGCTTGTCCGGTGTTGTCGGAGTCTTCTGTTCGGGTTTCTGAGTATCCTCCTGGCCACCCTCATCCGGCTTATCCTTTTCTTCGTCATCAGGGAAATCCGGGAATGGATTAACGGTTACAGTATTGGATTCGTCCTTATACTTAACTTCGCCTCCAACATTGATTTCATAGCTTGCATCATTAGGAATACCCTTGTGGTCCTCATCGGAGAGAACAGGATCGTTCTTTTCGATGTGGGTGAAGCATGCTTCTACTTCTTCCTGGGTTTTTCCATCAGCTATCTTGCATGTGAAGGTTACTCTTATCCAATGTCCTCTGTAGGCTGTGGCATCAGCAATCTCAACTGCCAATGTCTGACCAACAATTGCCGGTCCGCATACAACCTTTGTTCCATCGGTTCTGCCTACTGTAGCATCCGTATTAACCAAGTCTGAGAATACATCATTGGTAACCTTGTGGTTGTTTTCAGGTCCAAGATCCTCAACGATTATTTCATCTTCGGTGCTTACGAAGGTCAGGATGTCTTCCAAAGTATCTGTGATTGTTACAGAGTCTGCATCCTTTGTTACATAGGCAATGATGTCATAGGTAAACTCTTCATCAATCTCGATAAACTGATGAACTGCCTGGTTTACGTATTTCTCGATTTCAGGCTTCTCGGGCTCCTCAGGCTTCTCGGGCTTAACCGTAACGGTATTGGACTCATCCTTATACCTCGCCTTGTTACCAACGCTGATGGTGTATGCTGCCTTATTGGGTACTCCCTCGTGAGCTTCGTCGGAAACTACAGGATCGTTACCAATATTCGGAGCATCTCTATCTTCCTCAGCCTTAGGATCGATAGCGGTAAGCTTAAGGTCTTCTACATCAAGGCCCTTCTTAATCTTTGCTGTGAAGGTAACCTTTACCCAATGTCCTCTGTTAGCAGATGCATCGGGTATTTCTACGGTGAGAACTTCATTTGCAATGGTGGCCTTGGCATTTTTGATTGCCTTGCCTGCCTCAGCAACTGTAGCATCATCGTTAACCTTCTGAGCACTGATATTGTTGGTTACCTTGTGGTTATTGTCTTCACCAAGGTCAACAACCTTTACGTCAGCCTCTTTGCTTACAAACTCAAGCTGCTTATCAAGTTCGTCTGTGATCGTTACGGATTCAGCATCCTTTGTTACATAAGCGATGATGTCATAGGTGAACTCTTCTTCAAGTTCGATATCCTTATGAACTGCCTGATTTACGTATTTCTCGATTTCGGGCTTCTCGGGCTGAACAGTTACGATATTGGATTCGTCGCTGTATTTACCTTCGTTCTCCACTTCGATTTCATATCTGGCCTTGTTGGGGATGCCTGTGTGCTTAGCCTGGTCATCGGTTACATCCAGAGGTTCGTTATCCTCTATAACTTCTGTTGCAAGGGCATCGATGTCTACACCATCGGCAAGCTGTGCCTTAAACTCAACTCTTACATAGTGGCCTCTCAGGTTCTTTACGTTGTCCTTTTCTCTCTTAACGATGCCATTTTCTTCGTCGATGGAAATCACATCGTCCAAAACCACTCTGAGGGCGTTTCCTTCTGCTGTAATCTCAGCCTTGTCAGTGATGTCTTCACCGGTTGTTACGGTGGCTTCTGCGCCGTCTTCCTTA
>CAJOQI010000067.1 GCA_905236895.1 uncultured Peptostreptococcaceae bacterium
AAACGTTGAAAAATGCAGGAAAACCACCCAAAAATATTTTTTCAAAAAATATGAAAAAGTTATAACTTTTGTAACCTTTCTGTAACCAAGGGTTTCATATAATGAGCTCGGAAGTTAAGAGAAAAAGGTTCGTTTTAAGGAGGAAGTCATGAAGAGTTTAAGAAAGGTAGCGACAATAGCATTGGTAATAGCGCTCCTGGTAGTAAGCGCAGCACCGGCTTTCGCAGCAACAAACACAGTAGCACTTAAGAGCATCTCACTCAATAAGACAAGTGCAAAGATCAATAAGGGCGAGACAGTAACCCTTAAGGTAACCTACAATCCCACAAACACAACAGCCAGCAAGGCAGTAACCTGGACAAGCTCCAATGAAAAGGTTGCATACGTAAGTGGCGGAAGAGTAAAGGGAATGGGTCCCGGAACAGCAACCATCACAGCAAAGTGTGGAAGCAAGACAGCAACATTCAAGGTAACAGTAGTATCCCCGATCACAAGCGTAAGCATGAACGTTACCAAGAAGACAATCACAGCCGGCGAAGGATTCGGAATCACAGTAAGCTATGCACCGGCAAACACAACAGACAGCAAGACAATAACCTGGACAAGCTCCAATACAAAGGTAGCAACAGTAAAGAACGGATATGTAACAGGACTGAATGCAGGAACAGCAACCATCACAGCAAAGATGGGAAACAAGACAGCAACTTGCACAGTAACAGTAAAGGCCCTTTCAATCAGCGTAGCAGACTGCTACACATATCTGAACAGCTACAGAACAAAGGCTGGCCTCAAGAAGCTCACAAAGGATGCAGCACTTGAGAGCGTAGCAAAGACAAGAGCAAAAGAAATCGTAAGCAAGTTTGATCACAATACATATTACAGCTACAACAAGAGCACAAAGAAGTTCGTAAAGGGAAGCAAACTTAGAAGTGCAACAGACCTTATCAAGGACGTAAAGGGAAATGTATACCGCGGCGAAAACATCGCAAAGGGACAGAGAACTTGTAAAGAAGTATCCAAGGCATGGTACAACTCCGCAGGACACAGAGCAAACATGCTGAACAAGAACTTCACCAGAGTAGGAATCGCAGTATACGTACACAACGGAACTCCTTACTGGGTACAGATCTTCTCCTCCGGTAATTAATCAGAGCGAAAGACATAGGAGAGATAATTAGAAATACTTCCAAATAAAACGAACCGGAAAGGCGCCATTCGAGGGGGAATGGCGCCGAGCTGGTTTTTTGACCTTTTTATAAATTCCAAATAGACGAATACAGTAATGTAATCGAATATAATAGAGAGTTCTTTGCGGAGAATTAGCCTAAAAAAGAGGACCCGATAGGGTCCTCTCTTAATAACCGGTATTATCTATAACCGGCTAATCCTTTTACTTAATCAAGAAATAGAGAAGAACTATGAAACCAAGAACTATGCGGTAATAACCGAAGACCTTGAAGTCGTGGTTCTTAACATAGTTGAGAAGGAATTTGATGGCTACAATGGAAACCCCGAAGGCCACCAGACATCCAACTATGAGAATAAGGAATTCCATTCCTGTAATAGCGAATCCAAACTTGAATACCTTTAAGAGACTTGCCCCCAGCATTACGGGAATTGCCATGAAGAAGGTGAATTCTGCAGCAACGGTTCTTTCTATTCCGATCATAAGACCGCCTATGATGGTGGCTCCCGAACGGGAAGTACCGGGGAAGACGGCTGCCACAACCTGAGCAAGGCCGATAAGCAGGGCATCTCTATAGGTGATTTGACGAATATTTGTGATGCATGGGGGAAGGTTGCGATTATTGTTTTCAACTATAATAAAGGCAATGCCCACCAATATCAGCATTATGGCCACTACGGTAGAATTATAGAGGTGTGCATCTATCCAATCGTCCAGGAATATTCCCACGACGGCTGCAGGGATGCAGGCTACTATAATCTTTGTCCAGAGATTCATTACATCATAACGAATGAAGGACTTGGTCTTAACCGTGGTGTTAAAGGGCCAAATTCTGTTCCAGAAGTGGACAACTACCGCAAGAACCGCTCCAAGTTGGATTACAACCAGAAACATATCCCAGAAGCCGTCGCTGACATTAAGAGGCATCAGGCTGTTTAGCAGGATTAGATGTCCGGTGCTGCTAACCGGGAGCCATTCGGTAATACCCTCTACCACTCCATATATAATTGTTTTAATGATTTCTATAAAAGCCAATTTCTGTTTCCTCCCTTGACGCGGCTATTATTATACACTAATACTGCTTTTTTTCAATGTTTTTAGGGTCCGGAGGTGAATTGCCATCTTTTTCTTACCTGTAATTGGTGGTAGAATTGGAGTGATGAAAAACCTTATGGAGGATATATCAAATGAAAGTAACAGAAAGATTTCTTAAATATATAACATACGATACTCAGTCAGCTGTTAACGCTGATACGGTTCCCAGCACGGAGAAACAGTTCGGCCTTGCCAATGCTTTGGCAGAGGAAATGAGGGAGATGGGCCTTCAGGACGTTATGGTGGATGACCACTGCTATGTATATGGCTTTGTTCCTGCCAATATGGAGGGTCAGAAGACCCTGGGTCTAATCGCCCATATGGATACGGCTACGGAGCAGTCCGGGGCAAATGTAAACGCCTGCCTGGTGGAGAATTATGCAGGTGGGGATATAACCCTTTCCAACGGTGAGAAGATTTCAACCAAGGTGGCAAAGAATCTGGAATCCTATGTGGGTCAGGACTTAATCGTTACCGACGGAACTACCCTCCTTGGGGC
The DNA here is from genome assembly GCA_905236895.1 of uncultured Peptostreptococcaceae bacterium. GTDB lineage: Bacteria > Bacillota > Clostridia > Peptostreptococcales > Anaerovoracaceae > Eubacterium_B. Next base: position 2,781 of record CAJOQI010000067.1, read on the forward strand.
AGACGACAAAGCGGGAATCGCGGAAATCCTAACTGTAGCGGAAAGACTCCTGACGGACGATAGCATCAAGCACGGAAGGATCGCCATTGCCTTTACACCTGACGAAGAGGTGGGTAAGGGGGCCAGCTGCTTTGATGTGGAAGGTTTTGGTGCGGACTTTGCCTATACCATAGATGGAGGTACCGTGGGAGAAATCGAATACGAGAATTTCAATGCGGCCTCCGCAGAAGTAACGATCAAAGGAATCGGCATCCATCCCGGATCCGCCAAGGGAGTAATGAAGAACGCCCTGACCATTGGAATGGAATTTGACCGCATGCTTCCCCAGGAACAGAGACCGGAGTTTACGGAAGGCTATGAGGGCTTTTTCCACCTCTTGAATATGGAAGGGGATACGGTCTCTGCCAAGATGAACTATATAGTAAGAGAACACGACGATGATAAATTCCGGGACAAGAAGGCTTTGATGGAAGAGGCTGCGGCATATATCAATCAAAAATACGGGGATGTGCTGGAACTTAAGCTGGTTGATGGCTATAAGAATATGAAGAAGATGATAGAGCCCCATATGCATTTAATTGCCACGGCCAAGGCTGCATTTATCGACTGCGACGTGGAGCCGGTGGAGGTTGCAATCAGAGGGGGTACAGACGGGGCGACTCTATCCTATATGGGACTTCCTTGTCCCAATCTATCCACCGGAGGGGAAAACTTCCATAGCATTACGGAGTATATCTCCATCCAAGCCATGGAAAAGATGGTGGATGTGCTTATGGAGATCGTAAAGCTCACCTACGAAGGATAAATATAGACAATTATCAAAGGTTGCAGGGAGAATCCATGAAGAAAATCTTGGTTATTGGAACAGGCGGAACTATCGCCTGCAAACAAAGTGAATCGGGCCTTGAACCGGTTATGACTGCGGAAGAACTGCTGTCCCATGTACCCGACGCAGGGGAATACTGTGAGATAGACAGTATTCAGATTTGCAATATTGACAGCACCGACGTAACCCCGGAGAGATGGGTTCAGTATGCCATGTCGGTTAAAGAACATTACGATTCATATGACGGATTCGTGATTACCCACGGTACGGATACCATGGCCTATACTGCGGCAGCGCTTTCATACCTGATTCAGAATTCATCAAAGCCCATAGTGGTTACAGGCTCACAGAAGCCCATAGATGCGGTGGATACGGATGCCAGAAGGAATTTAAGGGATAGCTTAATCTATGCATCCAACGACTATTCCATGGGAGTTACGGTGGTATTTGACGGAGAGGTTATTGCGGGAACCAGGGCAAGAAAACTGAGAAGCAAGAGCTATGATGCCTTTGACAGCATTAATTATCCGTATTTGGCTTTGCTGAGGGATGGCAAGCTGACTCAGTATATTAAGAACTGTGATGAGGGAGAAAACCATAAAGAGGGGACCCTTTTCTACAACAAGATGAGTGAAAAGGTGTTTATCCTGAAGCTGGTTCCTGGAATGTCGGGAGATATAGTTGCAGAGCTCTTCAAGAAATACAGCTGTATAATCGTTGAAAGCTTTGGGGTTGGAGGAATTCCGTCATATCTGATGGAAACCTTCCGCGGAGAAATGGAGACCCACGATACCATTGTTATCATGGCAACCCAGGTGGCTGAAGAGGGAAGCGATATGACCATCTATAAGGTGGGACATGACGTGAAATACGATTTTGATCTGCTGGAGACCTATGATATGACCCTGGAGGCTGCCTTTGCAAAAGCCTGCTATCTGCTGGCCAGGAAGGAAGATGAGGGCCTAAGCAGGGAAGAATTCAAGAAGGAATTCTATAGACCCATAGGGAAAGATATAAGCATGGAATAAAGAGAAAAGGGGCTTTACTAAAAAGCCCCTTTTTGATAGAATTACCCGGTCGGGAAACCGCAGCCAGTGTTCGCAATTTATATCCACTGGCTTAGCCCCAAGGCTAAAAACAAAAAAACTAAGGAGACAAGAATGAATAAGGACAAAAAAATTAGCAGCGACGAATCTATCAAGCTGCTGGCACGAGCCGGGCTTATTGCAGCTCTCTATGTGGTGCTTACCGTTGTCTTTGCTCCCTTTGGGTTCAAGGAGATTCAGGTAAGGATTTCTGAGATGCTGACCATATTGCCCTTTTTTACTGTAGCGGGCATTCCGGGAATCACCATAGGATGTGTCCTGGGAAACATGCTCTCTGGAGCGCCGCTTCCGGATATAATCTTTGGAAGTCTGGCATCATTTATCGGTGCTGTGGGAACCTATCTGATAGGAAGGATGTATAGGAAGAATCATCCTGTCAGAGAGGAAGTTAAGATAAGGAAGCTTATTCCGGCAACTATACCGCCAATCATAGCCAATGCTTTGATAATTCCGTTTGTAATCAAATATGCTTACGGAACGCCTATGGCAATCTGGATCATGATGTTAACCATAGGATTTGGTGAAATCCTTTCCTGCGGGGTTCTTGGGACCATCTTCGGAAGGGCAATAAGCAAAAGAAAAAGAATTATTTAACATAGACTCCTTCGATTTGCAGGTCTGGGTTTACCAGCACCGAAAGATTGAGGGAGCCTTTTTCATATACGCCCTTTAGACGGCAGAGGGCATAGTCCTTGTCGTCAACCAAAACCTTTTCCAAACCCATGGTTTTGAAATGACTGAAGTTTCCCATGGAATCTATTATGGGGTCAAAGGTTTTGGTCAGTCTATTGGTGCTCATGGTTCCAATCAAATCATCAGCCATAAGGCTTCTGCATTCATCATACTCACCACGGTTTATGAGGCGAAGAAAATTCTTCGCCAGGGTGGAAGTCTGATATCTTCTGGTGGAATCAAGACCCTTTTTATCTCTTGCGGCGTAGCAAGCTGCTCCAATCAGGAGCAAAGCTGCCATGGTAGCCGCCAATCTTGTCTTCATGGAGAACCTCCTCTTTGATTCAATTATATTATTCTTGGCCTCAAGGTGCAAATGGCATGACTGCGCAATGGGGAAGAAAGCTTGAAAAAAAACATTTGGGGAAAGATCGATTTTTCTTGACGAAGAATGGGGAAAGAAATATAAATGGATTTGAGAGTAGGCCTGTAAAAGGAGGTTATATGCAGGCAGACAGAGATTTTAGTTTTGAAATCAAAGAGCATATCGGTGTAATCATTCAATATGACAATGGCTGGAACAAAGAACTCAACGTGGTTTCCTGGAATGGCAATCAGGAGAAATACGACATCAGAGACTGGGACGAGGGCCACGAAAGGATGACCAAGGGGACAACTCTTTTACCTGTTCACATGCGGAGGATGGTGGATCTTTATTTGGCCAGCCAAAGCAGAAAGGCAGTTCAAAAGACAAAGGATGAAAACCTTCGCAGGGCGGAGAACAGAGAGAAGACCCCAAGAAGGCAATTTGACAGGGATGATGAGGCGGAAGAAACGAAAATAATAATCGAAGTTGAGTTTGATGAGGACTCCTCTAATGACCCTGATGACTCCAATAATCCTGAACCGGTTGAAGAGGCTGAATCCCCTGAAGATGATGAGGAACTTGATTTGGAGTCGGATGAAGAAGAGGAGGGGCAGGAAGAAGATTAGATCTTGAATTTGATTGGGGGATTTTTGGTATATCATCAGTGCAGCCTTGGACCGCACAGTGCAGTCTTGGACCGCACAGCCTTTGTTAGACAGAGAATCTTTGCTGTGATATACTTCTTGGTACATGTGACTAAAGAAGAAAGGATAATTGCTAGATGAAGATCAATTTCAGATCTAACCCCAAGGATAAATTTAGGGAAATCGAAGTTAAGAAGGGCAGCACCCTTGAAGAAATCTATAAAAGCATGAAGGATGAACTTCCTTATGTTGCCGTTGCAGGAGTTGTAAACAACGCAACCAAGGCCTTGGATTATAAGGTCCAGAGAAAATGCAATCTGGAGCTGATTGATACCAGAACCAGAGTAGCCCATATTATTTATCAACGTAGCTTATCTCTTGTTTTCATTAGAGCGGTGAACTATATTGCGCCAAAGGCTACCGTTGAGATTTGCAATTCCCTCAGCAATGGTCTTTATATAGAAATCCAGGGAGCAAAGGTGACGGATAATTTTACCAAGAGGGTAAAGAAGAGAATGGATCAGCTTATTAAAGACGACCTTCCCATCACCAAAAGGGTTGTTAGCCGTGCTACTGCTCTTAAATATCTCTCCGAGGACGACAGATTTGACAGACGTAAACTCATTGCTTCCGTTCCTCAGTATAAGGAGGTTCCCTTCTATACCTTGGATGGATACAGAGATTTCTTCTATGGAATCATGGTGCCTTCCACAAGCTATGTGGGAGTATATGAGCTTAGAAGATACGAGGATGGTCTTCTCTTAAGATATCCTCATAACGATCCAAACAATATTCCCAAATACAAAAACGAGAAGCAGCTCTATAAAGCCTTTGTTGAGCAGACCGAATGGGAAGAGTTGCTGGATGTAGCTTATATTGCTGACCTTAATGAGAAAATCGCTCAGGGCAAGACCAGAGAATTGATTCAGCTTTCCGAAGCACTTCACGAAAAGAAGGTAGCCCAGATTGCGGATATGATCAAAAAGCGTCAGAAGAGAATAGTCCTTATTGCAGGACCATCTTCATCCGGTAAGACCACCTTCGCCAGAAGACTTTCTGTTCAGCTGATGGTAAACGGTATGGATCCCCTGTATATCGGAACCGACGATTACTTTGTTGAGAGAGAGCAGACTCCAATCGACGAGCACGGCGAAAAGGATTATGAGAATCTCAACGCTCTTGATATAGATCTCTTCAACCGCCAGATGAACGACCTCCTTGCAGGGAAAGAGGTTGATATGCCAACCTTTGATTTCATCAGCGGCCACAAGGAATTCGGAAAGAGAATAACCAAGCTGCGTCCGGGACAGCCCATAGTAATAGAGGGAATACATGCCCTTAATGACCAGCTTACAACCTTTATTCCGGAGGAAGAGAAGTTTAGGATTTATATCAGTCCGCTCACTCAGCTGAATGTGGATGCACACAACAGAATTCCAACCACAGACGAGAGAATGTTCCGTCGTATGGTTAGAGACTATCTCTATAGAGGATATTCCGCCAAGAATACAATTAATAATTGGCCCAAGGTTAGGGCAGGTGAAAATAAAAATATCTTCCCCTTTAGCAATAATGTTGATGTGCTCTTCAATTCCTATCATGTTTATGAATTGTCCGTGCTTAAGAAATATGCGGAGCCCCTGTTGAAGGAAATCACTCCTGCTGATCCGGAATATGTTGAGGCCCACAGAATGCTCATGTTCCTTGAGTTCTTCAAGATTATCGAGGACGATAGCTTAATAGTAAACAATTCCATCATAAGAGAGTTTATAGGCGGAAGCGTATTCCTAAAATAGCTCAGCCCATAGGTTAATTCGTGTCGTAACTCCCAACTAAGGAGTTGATAATTGCAAATCTGTACCCCAAATGCGATTTTTTGCATTTGGGGTATGCTTTTTTGTGCGAAAATGGCATTTGGGGTACAAGTTTTGTGAAATGGTCTCAGTAGAAATAAAAAGCGTTAGAAATAAAAAACGGGCGCCCTTTGGCACCCGCTTCTCTTAACTTAGAGTGATTCTCTTTACAGCTCCTTCATCCAGAAACCGTGAAGATTGCAGTATTCGTAAGCTGCAACAGCCTTTTCTCCTTCTGCCAGAACAAAGCTTGCTTCAGGCTTGTCCGAAGGATTAAGGTCAACGCGATGAACGCCCTTATTGGTCTCAAGGAAGATATGAGCGATATAATGCTCTTCCAGCATGGGATGCTCAACGCTTCCAACCTTTACGGTTACGTTGTCTCCTGATATCTCTACAACGGGAACGTGCTTTTCCTGAGCAGCATCTGTTGTATTTGGCGTAAGTTCAGTCATCTTTTCTCCGCAGCATACTACGGGAACACCTTTATCCTCTACCATGGTAACCAAATTACCACAGTGGTTGCATTTAAGTAGTTTAATCATTTTGACACCTCCTATTATTGTTATTAATATACCCTTATTACCCAATTCTAACACATGAAAACTTGACATGGAAATAATACCTTGTTATTATAATGATAATCGTTATTATATTTTGCTATATAGGGGATAGAAAAATGAATTATTCAAGACAGAGAAACCTTGTAATGGAGGTGCTAAAGGATAGATACGATCATCCAACAGCTGAGATGGTTTACGAGAGAGCGCATAAAAAGATGCCTACCATTGGTATTGCAACGATTTACAGAAATCTCAATCAGCTGGTGGAAATGGGTGAAGTTAGGAGAATCCCTCAGCCCGGTGGAAACGATCGCTTTGATGCAAGGGTAGAGGAACACTATCATATCAGATGCCCCATCTGCGGACATCTTACGGATTTAATGATTCCCGAAGATACGGATGCAAAGGATCTTTTGGACAAAGCCTGCAAGCTTTTTGACCTTCACGAGGACGGAAAGATTAGGCTTAGCAGCGTTATTATGGAGAGAACCTGCGACAGCTGCGAAGGAATAATAAACTAAGGGGAAGTCATAAACATCCGAACAAAGATATTAGAACTCCGGCTCCCGAGAAAGAATCAGTGGTGAGCCGGTTTTTCTTTGTCTCCACCCGAGCAGAGAGAAGCAAAAAATGATATAATAAAATATTGGGTGGGAAGCACCCACCATAATAGATCACCAAGGGGAAACAATATGAAGAAAAAAATGGTGCTGATGCTGGCTCTAATAATGGCTTTTGTGCTTTTCGGGGCAGCATGTGGTAGCGGTAACAATAAAAAAGAAGAGGAGCCACCTACCCAAGAGGAAGAGACAGCAAGCCAGGAAGAGGCAGGGGCTGATAGCAAGGAAGAATCCCAAGAAGAGGGAAGTTCTACCCAGGAGTCCCAGGCAGAATCCGCTGAAAGCGAAGCCGGTAGCCAGGGTGAAAACCAAGCCGCTTCTGATATAGGCAATCCCGACGGGGTAAGCTTTGTTGTTAGATTGGAAGGGGAACCTACCGGTTGGAATCCCAATACCAAGGGGGACGACAATCTCTATCTTATAGCCCAGAATATCTATCTCAGGCTTTGTGCATTGGATTCCACCAAGTCAAGTCTTGTGGGAGAGGCGGCCAAGTCCTGGGAGTATAATAGCGATGCCACAGAGCTGACCTTCCATCTTAAGACGGGGTTTACCTGGACGGACGGAACGCCCTTAACATCTGCTGATGTTAAATATACCTTTGAGACCATCAAGAATAATCCCAGATATCTCTTTGCGGGAAATATGGAAAACGTCAAGGAGATAGAGGCAGTGGACAATCAAACGGTGGTATTCAGGTTTGAGAGTCCCGACGCATCCTTTGATAAGATGCTCGGATGGTATGGAACCTTCATCCTTCCTCACTCCGCCCTTGGTGATGCGGAGAATTGGAATGGGGAGGTGTCCTGGAACAGTCTTGTTACCTGCGGACCCTTTGTTATTGGGGATGTGAAGAAGGGAGAGTCAATCACTTTGGTTCCCAATTCAAAATACCCTGATCCCGGTAAGGTGAATAAGCTGGTATTCGCAATAATTCCCGACGACGGGGAGGCGGCGGAAGCCCTGAAGAGGGGAGAAATAGACTATATGGAGGATCTTCCGGAACAGTATTTCTCTCAGATTGAAGCAAGAGACGATTTGGTAATGGCCGACGATATCTATCCTTCTCCCATGAGATTGGTTTTCAATTTGGGAAACGAATATCTGGAGGATGTGGGTCTTAGAAGGGCAATCGCAATGTGTGTGGATAGGGATTCCATCCATAAAAAGGTTTACGGAGGAAAGACCATGAGCCCCGAAACCACCATGTATTCTTCTGCGGTTTCCTGGGCGGCAAACACTCAAGACCTGGCACCCAAATACGATATCGAAATAGCAAAGGGTTTTCTCAAGACCAAGGGCTATGCTCCGGACAAGGAAGGAAACTTCATTCCCGAGGGGATTCTTTCTATCGCCGTTCCCCGGGAAGGCAAATACGCTCAGGTGGCGGAGATGATTGCAGAAAGTCTTAACAGCGCAGGAATCCCATGCACTGTGGAGGTCTATAGCTATTCCCAGTGGAAGAAGAAGGTAAGCTCCATGGATTTCACCATGGGAATAGAAAGTGGCTTTATGGGGCCGGATCCGGCAGCTATGGCAGCACGATACAGTACCGGAGGTGGCGGTAATACGGGTCACTATAGCAATGAGGAAGTTGATGCTTTGTTCATTGAGGGCCTGGCCACGGGAAACGAAGCTCAGAGAGCAAAAATATACAAGGAAGTTCAGAAGACGCTATCTATGGATTTGCCGGCAGTTCCCATCCTGGGTTATTCAACAAAGAACGTATACAACAAAGGCTTTAAGAATATGCCCTGCAACGGAGCGGGCAAGTGGAGCTGGGGTGATTTCAGCCGCGTAGAAGTCTTGTAAAAAAAGTGAGATTAATTATCACTTTTAAGGGTATATAGTATATAATTAAGCATAATTTAATTCCATTAATATAGAGAGAGGTAAAAAATGAAAGACTTAAAAGGAACCAAGACACTGGAAAATTTGATGATCGCTTTTGCTGGTGAGTCACAGGCTAGAAATAAGTACACCTATTATGCATCCAAGGCTAAGAAGGAAGGCTATGTTCAGATTAGCAAGATCTTCGAAGAAACCGCAGGCAACGAAAAGGAGCATGCTGAACTTTGGTTCAAGCTGGCCCACGGAATCGGAACCACAATGGAAAACCTTCTGGACGCAGCTGAAGGTGAGAACTACGAATGGACCGATATGTATGCTGAGATGGCAAAGACCGCTCGTGAAGAGGGCTTTGATGAAATCGCAGCTCAGATGGAAGGCGTTGCAGCTATCGAGAAGGAGCACGAAGAGCGTTATCGCAAGCTGGCTGAAAACATTAAGGCTGGCAAGGTATTCGCTAAGGACGAGGAAGTTCTCTGGCAGTGCAGCAACTGCGGCCACCAGTTTGTTGGCAAAGAAGCTCCACAGGTTTGCCCGGTTTGCGCACATCCACAAGGCTACTTCCAGATTAAGTGCGAGAACTATTAATCAAAAACTCGCTGAAAAGCACCAAAATAAAATAAAAACGTTCAGGAAATGCCTTTTTTGGAGGCTTCCGGAACGTTTTTTTTGAAAAAGTTCATTTTCCTGAACGTTTTTTGCATTTAGCGTGGGAATAGTGGGGTGCTAAAAACCAGGCGGTGTTGCAGAAACGCCTGGATGGGTGGTGGCTATACGCCCGAGGTATAGCGGCGCTGTGGTAAAGGTCTACTCCTCAAATGGCACTACGTGGGCAACGCCCTCAGCAGGAGTTATCTCCGCATCATCATTATCCAAATCTATCAAAGTATACCTGTCGTTACCCATGCCAAGCTCCTTCATATAGGTAAGCTGGCGGAGACCGTGGCGGGAGGTGATGCGTTCCCTAAGTACATCTCCGTCCTCCGGTTTCATGGCCCAGATTAGGTCAACACAGGCCTGGTCAAGGGCGAGAATGTCACGGGAGGCCAGGATGCCTACATTAGGGGTCACCACCGGCTCGGCGGCAAGTCCTGCGCAGTCGCAGTCTACAGACATATTTCTCATTACATTAACAAAAGTAATATTATCCCCAAAGTAGTCAACTGTTGCCTTTGTTGACTCTGTCATACGCTCCATTAACTCTTCTTCAGCAATGCTCCACATATTCTCGTCGCCGGGATAGGTGTGGATCCACATTTTGCCTATGCGGCCGTCGGCGCAGCCAATGCCTAGGTTTTTGTTGGAACCGCCGAAGCCACCCATCATATGACCTTTGAAGTGGGTGAGGGCAACCAGAGCATCATAAGTGGGGAGTGTTTTTCCAACAGACATATGCTCAAACCATTTGCCACCTTCCACAGGAAGCAGGGTAGTGCCCTCAGAATCCATAATATCCACCGGGGCAAAGGTCCAACCGTTAACCTTGAGAGTTTCAAGGTGCTGCTCTGTGGTGTACCGGTCACCTTCGTAATAGGTATTGGTTTCAACTATGGTGGCTCCCGGAATATCCGTCTTTAACAAAGCCTCCACCCAGGGCCTGGGTATTATATTAGGCCCGTTTTGCTCTCCTGTGTGGAGTTTAACCGCAATGTCACCGCCGATATTATCGTTCACTCTGCGGTAGGCCTTTGCCAGACCTTCTGCAGACAAATCTCTGGTGAAATAAACCACGGATTTTTCACCGGTCCGTTCTTCCATTGGTATGTATTTCTCGCCGCCTAAGCCGGGCATCTTTCTCGATTCAAACATAGAACACCTCCTGTAAATCTAGTATAGCATAAAAATAAGAAATAAATGGGAGGAAAAACAAGACATTGACCCCAAAGTGGTGTACAATATAGAAGGAATAATTTGCGTTTTAGGAGGAAGTAGTATGATTGATTTTAGCTTGGAAAATCTGGGAATAGTGAATGCAGCGGAGATTTACAGAAATCTTACACCTGCACAGCTTACCGAACACGCTCTCAGGCGTGGCGAGGGAACCCTTTCCAATACAGGAGCTTTGGTAGTAAAGACAGGAAAATATACAGGTAGATCTGCCAACGATAAGTTTATCGTTGATACTCCCGCTGTCCACGACGAGATTGCCTGGGGCAGTGTAAACAGACCCATTGAGAAAGAAAAATTTGATGCTATATATTCCAAGGTTATAGCCTATCTTCAGGGTAGGGAGGTTTTCGTTTTTGACGGCTTTGCCGGTGCGGATCCCAAATATACCCAGAGTTTCAGGATTGTCAATGAGCTGGCATCCCAGAATCTCTTTATTCACCAGCTTTTAAGAAGACCAACAAAGGAGCAGCTTGAAGACTTTGTTCCCGACTATACCATAATCGCTGCGCCGGGATTCAAATGCGTGCCCGAAATTGACGGTACCAGATCCGAGGCGGCCATTTTGGTAGACTACGAAGCCAAGATGGTTGTTATCTGCGGAACCCAGTATGCGGGAGAAATCAAAAAGTCCGTATTCTCAGTTATGAACTATATACTGCCAAAGCAGGGAGTATTCCCAATGCACTGCTCGGCCAATATGGGTGAGGATGGGGACAGCGCCGTATTCTTCGGCCTTTCCGGAACAGGTAAGACAACCCTTTCCGCAGACCCCAACAGAAAGCTTATAGGTGACGACGAGCACGGCTGGGCAGATGACTCAGTATTCAATTTCGAGGGCGGATGTTATGCCAAGTGCATCAATCTTACGGAAGAGGGAGAGCCTGAGATTTATAACGCAATCAAATTCGGCTCGCTGGTAGAGAATGTTGTTATGGATCCGGACACCAGAGAATTCGACTTCTTTGATGATTCACTGGCGGTTAACTCCAGAGTCGGATACCCGGTTGAATATATTCCCAATGCGGAGCTTTCAGGCATGAGCCCCAGCGTTCCCAAAACGGTAATCTTCCTCACTGCGGACGCCTATGGAGTTATTCCCCCAATTTCAAGATTGGATAAGAACCAGGCCATGTACTATTTCGTTTCCGGATTTACATCAAAGGTTGCGGGAACGGAAATCGGAATTACGGAGCCGGTACCCACATTCTCCACCTGTTTCGGAGAGCCGTTCCTTCCCCTTGATCCTTCTGTCTATGCATCCATGCTGGCAGAGAAGGTGGAGAAATCCGGGGCAAAGGTATATCTGGTAAACACCGGATGGAATGGTACCGGAAACAGAATGAAGCTTAGCTATACCAGAGCCATGATTACTGCAGCTCTCACAGGGGAAATAGAGAAGGCCGAATTCGTAACGGATCCAATCTTCGGAGTTGCGGTACCCACTTCCATTGAGGGAGTTCCTTCGGAGATCCTAATTCCGGAGAACACCTGGGAAGACAAGGAGGCCTATAAGGAGAACTGCAGAAAACTGGCTGAAAGCTTTAAGGAAAACTTTAAGAAATACGATAAGATGGCGGCTGAGGTTGTAGCCGCCGGCCCCAAGGCATAAGAGTTTAAGAGATAAGAACCGTCGCCAACAAAGGAGGAGAAAATGTTAGAAGGTAACAGACTATATATGGGATTGGACGAAAACGGAGAAAGAGTCTATCTGCCTCTTTCAATGTGCAGCCGTCACGGACTCATTGCCGGGGCCACCGGTACAGGTAAAACCATAACCATGAAAATCATGGCGGAGGACTTTTCCGAAGCGGGAGTTCCGGTTTTCCTTTGTGACGTAAAGGGAGATGTTTCCGGCATTTGTCAGAAGGGTGACCAGAGTGACAATATGGAAGAGAGAATCGACAGATTCGGAATCAGAGATGAGTTTGAATACAAGCCCTTCTTTGCTACCTTCTGGGATCTCTACGGACAGGGTGGGCATCCAATCAGAGCCACCGTATCCGATATGGGACCGGAACTGCTTTCAAGAATCCTTGGACTGACTGAGGTTCAGGAAGGGGTTCTCAACATCATCTTCAAAATAGCAGACGACAACAATCTTTTGCTCATCGATCTTAAGGATCTGAAGTCCATGATCAATTATGTGGGGGAGCATAAGGATGAATATACTTTGGAATACGGCAATATCGCTACCCAGTCCTTGGGTGCGATTACGAGAGCCCTTATTCCTATCGAGAACCAAGGTGGGGACGTATTCTTCGGAGAACCCATGATGGACATTATGGACTGGATAAGGGTTGACGCCAACGGCAAGGGAATGATTAACATCCTTGATGCCACCAGCTTAATCCATACACCAAAGGTTTACGCCATCTTCCTCCTTTGGATGATTGCTGAGCTTTACGAGGTTCTTCCGGAAGTGGGAGACTTGGAGAAACCCAGGATGGTATTCTTCTTTGATGAAGCACATCTCCTTTTCAACGATGCACCCAAGGTATTGATTGAAAAAATCGAGCAGATGGTTAAGCTGATTCGCTCCAAGGGCGTTGGTGTGTTCTTTGTTACCCAGAACCCGGGGGATATTCCCAACGGCGTTCTGGCTCAGCTTAACAATAAGGTGCAGCACGCTTTAAGAGCCTATACACCTTCAGAACTTAAGGCTGTTAAGGCTGCGGTTAATTCCTTCAGAGAAAACCCTGCCTTCGATTCGGAAGAGGTTATCAAAGAACTGGGAACGGGAGAAGCCCTGGTTTCATTCCTGGGTGAAGACGGTATCCCCAGTATCGCTCATAGAACCAAGATTATCTGCCCCCAGAGTAAAATGGCTCAGTGCGATCCCGCCATCAAAGCAGCCATGCGCGCTCAGGACGGCATGAGTAAATACGATCTGGCTGTGGACAGACAGTCCGCCTACGAAGATATTAGCGCTCAGCTTATTCAGGAGGAGCAGGAGAGGCTTCAGCAGGAAGCCCTGGTTGCCCAGATTAAGGAAGACGAGAAGCGCCAGAAAGAATTGGCCAAGCAGGCTGAAAAGGAAGCCAAGGAAAGAGAGAGAGCAAAGAACTCCGTTATCGGAAGCGCTCTTGGCACCGTTGGTCGTGAGGTTGGTAAAACCGTAGGCGGCAAATTCGGATCTTTCGGTAAGAAGGTTGGCGGAAATGCCGGAGCAAGCCTTGCAAGAAACCTTTTCAAGATGCTGAAGAAATAAGATAGCTGAATGACGAATATTGATTTGGAGAAACTGAAGAAGGATTTTCCCTTGGTTGAAAAAATGGCTGAAGGAGAGGAAGTGATTTGGCTTAATCCGAGAGGTTACAATTCATCTCTGGATAAGGTGGTACTTCCCTTTGGCTCCGCAGAGATAGATGATGCGGAGGCAAGGCTTCTAAGGTTCGCTCCGCTTATAAGAGAGGCATTTCCCGAAACCCGGGAAATGCAAGGAATAATAGAGTCTCCCTTAAATGAGATTCCTGCCATGGGAGAAATCCTAAGGGAAGCGGGAATTGATTTTCCGGGTAAACTCTATATTAAGATGGACAGCCATCTTCCCGTATCCGGCTCAGTAAAGGCAAGGGGAGGAATCTATGAGGTTCTGAAATTTGCTGAAGAAGTGGCCCTGAAAGAAGAGGGGATCAATATAAGGTCGGAGGATTATTCGCTTCTCCTGACCGACCCCGTAAGAAGTATTTTCTCCCGATATAGTCTGGCGGTGGGATCCACGGGGAACCTGGGTCTTTCCATCGGAATCATGGGAGCAAAGCTTGGCTTCAAGGTAACGGTTCATATGTCCCAAGATGCCCGTCAGTGGAAGAAGGATCTTCTTAGAAGCAAAGGGGTTACCGTCATTGAATACCGGGACGACTACCAGAAGGCTGTGGCCGAAGGTCGCAAGCTGGCGGAGAAGGACCCCTTCTGTCACTTTGTTGACGACGAGGGATCAAAGGATCTCTTCTTCGGTTATTCAGTAGCCGGAAGAAGAATCAAAAGACAAATGGAAGAAATGGAAATCCCCTGCGATGAGGAACATCCACTATTCGTATATATCCCATGCGGCGTGGGAGGAGCTCCGGGAGGAATTACCTTGGGGTTAAAAGAACAGTTTGGGGAGAATGTGCATATATTCTTTGTTGAATCTGTTCAAGCTCCTTGTATGACCTTGGGAATGATGACGGAGCTTCACGACGGAATCTCCGTGAGAGATATAGGTCTCGAGGGAAAAACCGAGGCGGACGGTCTGGCAGTGGCAAGGCCATCAAAACTTGTTGGCACCTCCATGAAGCCTCTGGTTGACGGATGTCTCACGATAGAGGACCAAGGCCTGTATGCATTCCTTTATGCCTTGGATTCATCCCAGGGTATAAGGATTGAACCTTCTGCCTGCGCAGCCTTCAAAGGGCTGGACCTTTGGGAAGAAGGGGAAGTATTGAGGGGCTATATAGCCGATAATCATCTGGGAGGAAAAATGGGAACTGCCAGCCATATCATATGGGCTACGGGAGGAAACATGGTTCCCAAGGATGAAATGGATAGTTATATCAAAAAGGGAAGTGTAATGATATGAAGAAGTTTTGGGAAAACAGATATTTCAGATTTGGCCTAACCCTCTTTCTTACGGGAGTTGCCATTCTTATATTTGCCCAGATAACACTTAACTTTGGCAATTTTAGAATTGGGCTTAAGAAGTTGATGAGGATTATATCTCCCTTCATCTACGGCTTTGTTATGGCCTATCTTCTCACGCCCATTTACAATTACGTGGTGAGAAAGATCTACCATGGGTCGAAAGGGAAGTTTAAGAGCAGCGCTTCCGCCTTCAAATTCGCCAAAGTAATTGCTTCAATTCTATCGGTGTTGATAATACTCGGATTCGTATTTGGATTGATTATCCTGATCGTCCCTCAGGTAGTGGAGAGCGCCACCACCATCAGCCAGAATATGCCCGCAAGATTGGAACAGTTAAACGGCACAATCAATTCCTTCCTGGCAGGACTTAACAACCATGAATTGGCAGAGCAGCTGACCATTTTAACGGATAACGCTCAGCAATATCTGATCGACTGGGTGAGAGAGACCTTGATTCCTGGAGTAGGAAACTATATGCAGGCTCTCACCTCGAGAGTAATAGTAACTCTTAGAACTGTAATGAATTTGGTTATAGGAATAATCGTCTGCGTTTATTTCTTAAACGGAAAGGAACAGTTTAAGGCTCAGTTCAGAAAAGTGGTAAGATCCTTCAACAGCCAGAAGCTTTCGGACGAAGTATTCCTCTTTGCCAATTATACCAATAAGACATTTGGAAACTTTATCAACGGCAAGATAATCGATTCGTTCATTATCGGAATCCTCTGCTTTATACTGATGAGCATTTTCAGAATGCCTTATCCAATATTGATAAGCATAATCATAGGAATAACCAATATTATTCCTTTCTTCGGACCCTTTATCGGAGCCATACCCTCGGCATTTATCATTCTGTTGGTTAGCCCCCTTAAGGCCCTGTACTTCCTGATTCTGATAATTGTGCTTCAGCAGTTCGACGGAAATATTCTGGGGCCAAGGATTCTGGGAAGCACCACGGGACTCTCCAGCTTCTGGGTAATGTTTGCCATCATCGTGGGAGGGGGCCTATTCGGATTTGCGGGAATGCTCCTGGGTGTACCCATCTTCGCTGTGTTATACTTCTATATAGGTAGAGCCATTAGGCGAAGACTTAAGAATAGAGGCTTGCCGGAGAATACCGATGATTATATAGACTTTAACAGTTACGATATTAATAGGAAGGATGTACTTTAATGAAGATTATTGAACACGGAGATATGTCAAAATACACCAGCTTCAGAGCGGGTGGAACCTGCAAGAGGCTTGCGATCCCCGAGAACAAGGAAGAACTCCTTAAGCTTATGAATCAGCTTTCCAAGGACAATGAAGAATTCGTTGTAATAGGCAACGGAACCAATGTCTTGTTTCTGGACGGAGAGTATCCGGGTACGGTAATCCATATTGGAGATGCCTTCGACTATATTGATGTTGAAGCCACCGACATTCCGGGTGAAGATGGTGCGGGAAATCCTGTGCAGATGATTAGAATCAAATGCGGAGCGGGAGCTTTGCTTTCCAGATTCGCAAAGGCAGCCATGCAAAACTCTGCTGCGGGCAGCGAATTCTGCGCCGGAATACCGGGCAGCGTAGGCGGTGCGGTATTTATGAACGCAGGAGCTTATGGCGGCGCCATCAAGGATATTTTGGAGCATGTCATCCTTCTCATACCTCCAACTACTCCCGGAGGAGAGTGGGAAGAGAAGGTGGTTCCGGTGAAGGAATTGGATCTTTCCTATAGGCATAGCAGGCTTCAGGAAACGAAGGAAATAGTTGTGGAAGCAACCTTCCTTATGGAGAAGGGAAATCCCGTTTGGATTGAAGCGGTAATAGAAGAACTTACCAAGAGAAGGGTAAGCATGCAGCCCTTGGAATATCCCAGTGCAGGAAGCTTCTTCAAGAGACCTCCCGGATATTTTGCGGGAAAACTTATAGAGGACGCAGGTCTAAAGGGCATGACCGTTGGCGGTGCTCAGATTTCAGACAAGCACAGCGGATTCATGATCAACAAAGGCGGCGCCACGGCTCAGGACATTATAGACCTTATGCATTTGGTGCAGAATACGGTTAAAGAAAAATTTGATGTTCAGCTTGAGCCGGAAATCAGAATCATTGGATTGGAAGAATAGATTGAATTCATAAATTGAGATAAGGATAAAAAATGGAAGCTATCAATCAGGAAAGCAGAGAAGCGAAGGACCCCATGCAGGTGGTTATATTGACCGGTCTCTCCGGTGCGGGAAAGACCAATGCAGCGGCTTGGTTCGAAGATGAAGGCTATTATTGCGTTGACAATATGCCTCCCACTTTGATCCAAAACTTTCTTGAATTGACCAAATCCTCCAACCAAAGAATTGACAGAGCCGCCTTCGTGGTAGATGTAAGGGGTGGGGAATTCTTTGATGACTTAAGGGACTGCATCATTCAGCTGAGGGCAGACCAGGATATAGATTGCAAGGTGCTCTTTATCGAGGCCAATGCGGGTACCTTGGTTAAGAGATATAACGAAACCAGGAGAAGCCATCCTTTAGCAAAGGGGGCAACCACCAAGGCTGTCATCCAGAAGGAAATCAAACAGCTGGCGGAAATAAGGGATATGGCTGACCACATAATCGATACCACAGGAATGAAGGTGTCCAATCTTAAGGAAGCCATAGGAACCATCTTCTTTGGAGATGAAACCAATTTCGCCATCAATATCATGTCCTTTGGATATAAGAACGGTATCCCCGCGGACATTGATGTGGTTTTCGATATGAGATTCATTCCCAATCCCTATTATGAACCGAGCCTTAAGAAGCTGACGGGAAAGAATAAGAGGGTGTCGGACTATGTGCTTAAGCAAAAAATTGCCGGAGACTTTATCGACGAATTGAAGATCCTCATGGAGACCCTTATTCCCGGATACATCAAAGAAGGTAAATACCATATCAATATGGCCTTCGGCTGTACCGGCGGAAGGCATAGATCCGTTGCCATGGCGGCATATATGAGCAAAGAATTCCAGAAGATGGGATATCAGGTAACCCTGGAACACAGGGATGTATAGGAAAGGCAAGAAATAAGGCTATGGAAAAGCTAATAATCAGCGCATGCATCTGCGGAGCTGAAGTAACAAAGGAACAGAATCCTGCGGTTCCCTATACCGTTGAAGAAATTGTAAGAGAGGCAAAGTCGGCCTATGATGCTGGCGCTGCTTTGATCCACCTTCACGTTAGATGGGACGACGGAACTCCGACCCAGGACAAGGGAAGATTTCAGGAATGTATAGACGCTATCCGCAAGGAATGTCCTGATGTAATAATCCAGCCCTCCACCGGAGGAGCAGTTGGCATGACGGATTTGGAAAGGCTCCAGTCAACGGAGGTCATACCCACTCCCGAAATGGCAACCTTGGATTGCGGAACCTGCAACTTCGGGGGAGACGAGATTTTCGTAAATACGGATAATACCATTCAGAACTTTGCTCAGATACTAAAGGACAGGGGAATCAAGCCTGAACTTGAGGTATTCGACAAGGGAATGATCGACCTGGCTCTTAAGGTGGCAGACAAGAAGGGGCTTCTGGTTCACCCGCTTCACTGGGATTTTGTTCTGGGAGTGCAGATGAGCGCAACCGTTAGAGACCTGGTATATATGGCTTCTTCCATTCCTGCCGGTTCCACATGGACAGCCACGGGAATAGGAAAGAACGCCTGGCATATAGCCGCAGCCACCATCAGCATGGGGGGCCATGTGAGGGTTGGATTCGAAGACAATCTCTATATTGAAAAAGGTGTCTTGGCCAAGAGCAATGGAGAGATGGTAGCAAAGGCAGTTCAGCTGGCCAAACTTCTGGGAAGAGAAATAGCAACTCCCGACGAAGCAAGAGAAATCCTTTCCCTTCCACCTCACAAATAGGTTGACTGAGGAATAGGATGTAAGAGAGATAGTTATGGGCCTGCCAAGTGGGGCAGGCTCTATTAATAAAAGAAAGAGAAGAGATGAGTTTTTCGGCAGAAGTAAAAAACGAATTGGCGAGAATAGATCCTGAGAAGGAATGCTGCAGCCTGGCTGAGATTACGGGCTTTCTTAGGGTTGCCGGAATTCTTAAACTCTATGGCGGAGGAAGATACGGGGTATTAATCGATACGGATAATCCCGCCATTGCCCGCCACTATAAAAAACTGATTAAGAGTTATTTCAAGGTGGATCCCAAGCTTCAGGTGGCAAAGTCGGAGAATGCCAATTTAAGCGATAAGAAGAGATATATTCTGGATATAGGTCCGGAGGAGATGAGCGAGCAGATATTAAGGGAGACGGGCATACTCTTTGTTAAGCAGGGAAAGGACTGCTTCTCCGAGGGAATAGCCGACGGCATAGTAAGAACCAAATGCTGCAAGAGAGCCTTCTTAAGGGGAGCCTTTCTCGGAGCGGGAACCATGTCGGATCCCAAGAAAGGCTATCATCTTGAAATCGTCTGCAAATATAAGGATACGGCCAATGACCTCAGAAGGATGATAAATACCTTTGAGAAGCTGAGCGCCAAGGTGACGGAGCGAAAGGGGAAATACGTGGTCTATATCAAGACCTCCCAGTATATCAGGGATACCCTTGCCATTATGGAGGCCCATAGCCACGTACTTATGATGGACGATACCATGCTGACCAAACAGCTTAAGGGGAATGCGGTAAGGCTTTCCAATTGCGATAATGCCAATACGGACAGAGCCCTTGATGCGGCTGAATTCCAGCTAAAGGCAATCAATAAGATAAAGGAAGAGAAGGGATTGGACAGTCTTTCGCCTAAATTGAGGGCGGTGGCGGAACTACGTCTTAAATACCCGGAGGACAATCTTACCCAGTTGGGAGAGCGTCTTGAGCCCCCTCTGAAGAAAAGCGGAATGAGCGGAAGAATGGAGAAAATCATAGGGATTTCGGGTTTGTCAAAAAAATAACGGAAATTATTGAAATATCAATGATTTTCGCTATTTTTTTTGCAAAAATAGTACTATTGCCCGCGGAAATATGTTAAAATAGTCTGAAATATTATTATATTTATATTATATATCTTAAGAAGGAGGTGCCTATGGAGTTACAGATTCAAGATCTTGTCTCTTCGATCCGTAAGGAAGGGCTGGAAGCGGCTAAAGCCGAGGCAGAATCTATTATTTCAGAAGCAAAGAAAAAAGCCGAGTCCATCGTAAGCGACGCTAAAGCAGAGGCACAGCAGCACAAGGATGCTGCGGAAAAGGAAATTGCTATCCTGAAGGAAAGTGCTCAGGTCGGAGCAGAGCAGGCTAAGAGAGATGCGGTTCTGGCATTCAAGTCGGAAATCCAGGGAGAGTTTGAAAAGATTCTCGCATCCAATATTAGCAAGGAACTGTCCGGCGCAGGCCTTGGAAAGCTGATTCGCGCAGCTGTAGCAGGAGAGGATGTTTCCAACTTTGCTGCAGAGATTTCAGAAGTTAGCGACGCTCTCAAGGGTGAGCTTGCAGAAGAAATCAAGAACGGTCTTGAAATTAGACCAACAAAGGGCGTACAGCAGGGATTCCGCCTTGCAGCCAAGGATGGGTCCGGCTATTTTGATTGCTCGGAAGACGGAATCATGGAAATGCTGATGCCTTACTTCAGAGAACTGGATTTCCAGTAAAGAAGGAGGCAGCATATGGCTTCGTATTATTATCTGATAGCAAGCCTGCCCGAACTTAGAGCAGATGGGGATATGCCAATCACCTATGATGAATTTCTCAATTTCTGCCAAGGAAATGTGAGTGAATCGGATTACGAACTTCTGAAGAATCTCACTCTGGATTCCACGGAAGGACCCCTTGTGGACGAGTGGTCCCGCTTCTACGGAATGTTGACCAAAGAACTCAATTATCAGAGAAGCCTGAATCTCGGCAAGAGCTATTCAACGGCTTTCGATAAGGATGGTCTCATTTCTCAGGTTGCGGCATCCGCGCTTTCCGCAAAGAATCCTTTGGAAGCAGAGAGAATCCTTCTGGAATACGAATTCGATAATCTTGACTCATTGGTTGGGCTGCATATGTTCGACGACCATGTGTTGTTCGGCTATGCCATCAAATTAAAATTGCTGGAGCGCCTGACCAGCTTTGAACAAGAAAAGGGCAAAGCGGAATTCCAGACCCTATTCGACGGAATTCAGCAGCGCGTATACAGTTTGTAACAGGAGTGTTGTATGAAAACAGAAACAGGATATGTAACCGGAGTCAACGGAAACCTTATAACTGTAGATTTCGATGGCTCCGTGCGCAAGAACGAAGTTGGTTACATCCTCGTTGATGATAAGCGCCTCAAAGGTGAGGTAATCCGTATCAGAAACGGGGAAGTAAGTATGCAGATCTACGAAATGACCAACGGCATCAAGGTGGGAGATCCGGTAGAATTCACCGGTGAACTCATGAGCGTAGATCTGGGCCCCGGACTCCTTACACAGGTATTCGACGGCCTCCAGAATCCACTTCCTGCACTTGCGGAGGAATGCGGATTCTTCCTCGACAGAGGAGTTTATCTGGATGCTATTCCGGATCGCGATTGGGATTTCACCCCGGTTGCAAAGGTTGGTGATCATGTTAAGGCAGGATCAACCATCGGTACAGTACCGGAGGGATTGTTCACCAACCACATCATGGTTCCATTCACCCTTAAGGGAGATGATTGGACAGTTAAATCAATTAAAGAAGCAGGTTCATATAATGTTCACTCCACCGTTTGCACCATCGTGGACGGTAAGGGTGAAGAGAAAGACCTTTCCATGGTATTCACTCAGCCGGTAAAGCAGGCTGTAACATGCTATGAAGAGAAGCTTCGTCCAAGTGAACCACTGGTAACAAAGCTTCGTTGTATCGACGCCTTCCTTCCCGTAGCAAAGGG
>CAJOQI010000068.1 GCA_905236895.1 uncultured Peptostreptococcaceae bacterium
CCTGCCTCAAAGATAGTTTGTATATGAGAATCATACCGCTCGGGGTATGATTCTGTCAAGGTTATTTATTCCCCGAAAAATACTATTCCAATCACCGCAGATATGGCGATAAAAATTGCCGGGTGAAGCTTCTTTGTTATTGGCACCCATCTGGTCAGAACCAGGAGCAAAGCCGCCAGAATCACCGCCCTAATATCCAGCGCTCCAAGAGCCGGGATATTAAGTCCTCCTTCCTGATTTCCCAAAAAGGCAATTTTTGCTACCAGGATTCCCGCTGCGGCAATAAGGCCAACGGAAGCCGCTCTAAGGCCGTAGAAGGCCCCATTAACATAAGGATTATC
This sequence comes from uncultured Peptostreptococcaceae bacterium, assembly GCA_905236895.1. Classification (GTDB taxonomy): domain Bacteria; phylum Bacillota; class Clostridia; order Peptostreptococcales; family Anaerovoracaceae; genus Eubacterium_B. The sequence goes on from CAJOQI010000068.1 coordinate 342, forward strand.
CCTAAACTTGGAAAGGATGGAGATTATTATCATTACCAGCACAAGTCCCGGAAGGACCATTCCAAGAGTTGCCACTATGGATCCCGGTATTCCTCCTACTGTGTATCCAACATAGGTAGCCATATTGATTCCAATGGGCCCCGGGGTGGACTCGGACACTGCCAACATATCCGCCAGTTGGCTATGAGTAAACCATCCGCTCTTGTCGGAAAGATCGTAGAGGAAGGGCAAGGTGGCCATGCCTCCTCCCACGGAAAAGAGCCCAATTTTTAGGTATTCCCAAAAGAGAAGAAGATAGATCATTTCTCACCCTCCTCTCCATGGTCTTTAGAGGCTTTTCCCTTGCCGAAAACATGAATGGCAATACCAATCAAAGCCGCTGCAACTACATAGACTATGGGACTTAAATCCAAGAAGAAAGATCCCAAGGCCACCGCAGCAAAAAGCAAAGTGGTTGGAATGTCCACAACGGATACCTTCCATAGTTTAAGGATGGAATTGAATATCAAAACCGTAACGCAAACCCTGATTCCCATAAAGGCATGCTGCATCGCAGGAATATCCGCAAAGCGAGTAAGCAGGCTTGCGATTATTATAATGATTATAACAGAGGGTGTTATTGCACCAAGGGCAGCCACAAGGGAGCCAAGCCTTCCACCCTTTTTCTCACCAAGGAAAGCCATGGTATTAACCATAATAATACCGGGAAGGCATTGGGCCAGTGCGTAATAGTCCGTTATTTCCTCCTCCGTATTCCAGCCTTTGCTCTCCACCATTTCTCTCTGGATAATTGGGAGCATGGCATATCCTCCACCAAAGGTGAAGGCTCCAACCTTGGCTGCAGCAGTATATAGTTCAAATCCTTCTTTCAATGTCATGTGGAAATTCTAACACCGGCGGAAAATACAGTCAAATTTTCCATAAAAAACTCCCCTCTTTTATTTGACAACAAAAACAACCTATGATATTATACTTTTTGCGCTGAAATGCCCGTTGTGGATGGATGATTAGCTCAGCTGGCAGAGCACCTGACTCTTAATCAGGGTGTCCAGGGTTCGAACCCCTGATCATCCACCAGAAGAAAATGGAGACCATATGGTCTCCGTTTTTTATAGTGCATATTTCTTTTTATAGTCGTTGAATTGCTTTATAAACTCCTCGTTCTGCCTATAGTCAGGAGTCAGATGATATTCATGGGCCTCCATTAAATCCTCGCCGGATTCAAGAATGTCCACCGCCACATTGCTGCAGTGGTCGGAAATTCTTTCGTAGTCTATGAGCATATCGTTAAACACGAATCCCATTTCCAAGGTGCATTCACGACGGCTTACCCTATCTATATGGTTGGATTTAATCTCATCACAGATATCGTCTATTACCTCTTCCAGAGGATCGATCTTAAGAGCAGTTTCCACATCTCCCTCGATAAATGCTTTGATGGTCATGTCAGTTATCTCAACCACCGCATTCTCCAGAACCTTGAGTTCTTCCTCCGCATCCTTGGAGAATATAATTCTCTTTTCCTGAATCTCTTCAACGGCTTCGCCTATATTTCTGGCATGGTCGGAGATTCTTTCAAAATCAGAAAGGGCACGTAAATATTTATTTACTTCCTTCGACTGGGCCTCGTTCAAATCCCTTGAGGTTATCTTGAAAAGATAAGTTCCCAATTTGTCTTCATATCTATCTATCAGGCCCTCCATATCGAAGACCTTGTTTATTCCCTCTTTGCTGTAATGCCTTCTCACCGCTATGGCGCTCTCCACGCTTTCCATGGCCTTAGCCGCCATGGAGTCGATTACCTCCTTGCTCTGGGCAATGGAAAGAGCAGGGTGTTCAAGAAACCTGGTTTCCAGCTTGTCCATATCCGCCTGCTCCGCGGCAGCTTCTTTGCTGGTTGGAAAAATGCCGCTAACCATTTTCTCAAGGAAACCGATAGCAGGTGAAAGAAGTATTACTATTGCCAGTCTATAGAGTGTATTTAGGAGAGCCACGGAAACCATATTCATGGTCTTATTCATGAAGCCAAATCCAATTACCCCGTTTAGGCTGTAGAAGATTATTCCTACGATTATTGCTCCCAGAGCATTTATTATCAGATAAACAAAAGCTGTACGCTTACCGTTGGTTCCCGCCCCGAGAGCGCTAAACATTACGGGAACGGAAGCACCTATTCCGATACCCATTAAGATAGGAAGGGCCATGTCGAATTGAACCGCACCGGTCACAGCCAGAGCCTGCAGAATACCAACTGTTGCACTGGCGCTTTGGATTACTGCGGTTATGAGAAGACCTATCAGTACGCCAAGAACAGGATTGGAGAATGTTGTCAAAGCCTTAATAAAGCCGGAGTTTTCCCTTAGAGGCGAAATGGCTCCCGACATCATGCTCATGCCGTACATTAAAACGGCGAAGCCAAGCATGATTCCGCCTGTATTCTTCATATAGCTTTTCTTTGCCGCCATCCAAAGGATGATTCCAATAAGGGCTATTATCCCCGTAAGGACTTCCGTACTCAGGAGAGATGCCATGCTGGCTCCCGATCCTCCCAAGCTGTTAAGACAGAGTATCCATCCCGTAACGCTGGTTCCCAGAATGGCACCAAGAACGATACCTATGGCCTGCTTGACCTTCATCATTCCTGAATTAACAAAGCCTACCACCATTACGGAGGTTGCCGAGGATGATTGAATTACGGCGGTTACTCCCGTTCCAAGAAGGATGCCCTTGGGAACGCTTCCCGCAAGCTTATAGAGAACCATCTCCATCTTGCTTCCCGCAACCTTCTTAAGGGAATCTCCCATTACGGACATTCCGAATAGGAACATGGCCACGCCGCCTAAAAGAGATATGATATTGCTTATATCCATCTACCAATCCACCTATTAATCTTTCTCATTCTGTACTATCTATCATAAAGGTAAAGGCCTATAATTTCAATCTCTTAAGATAAGCCTTTTGCTCATCTGTAATCCTAAAGCTCTCCACGGATTTCCGGATTGTCTTATTGTGAGTCCAGGGTTCCAGCCTCTTCCTTTCTATGTATGGTAAAGCTTCATCATATTGCTTGGCTAGGGCTGTGGCGAAATACCAAGCAACCATCATCTTCACATAGTATTCTTCCGACCGAACCTTTGATACCATCTCAAGATATTTGGGATCAAAGTCCTCATCCAAGAAGTGAGTCATGAGCATTTCTATTGCAAACCTGACGGTATAGGTTTCTTTGGATTTAATCCAGGTCTTGATTTCTTTTAAAAGCCGACTTCTATGCTTCTTAAACACCTTTGGTGAAAGCTGGTCGCAGGTGGCCCAATTATCCACATATGGGAGAAAACGATTAACTTCTTCCAGGCAGGCATCATAGTCCTTAATCTCCGAGATGATGAAGCCATGAAGTTGATTCTCGTCAAAATACTTATGGGGAAGATCTGACAGAAACCCCTCAACCTCTTGGTTTTTCACCAGTTCTTTGGCATATTTCCTAAGGCGGGGAGTTCTTACACCTATGAAGAAGGCTCTATCCTTTGTTGGTATTAGTTTGGTCTGAAAGTCGCCGTATTCTTCGTCCTTCAGTTCATCCAGCCTATTTCTTATTTCTTTTACAATTATTTTAGTGGCCATAAAATCTCCTCTCACCCACCATTATACTTTTTTTCGTAAAAAGCCTTCCCCAAAATGCTGATACACATTTCCCGGGAAGGCTTTTTAATTGTCTATTAATTATATTCCGGATGGTTCTCCGCACGGAATTCCTCTCCGTTTCTCTTAACCAATTCTATCTTGCCTTGGTATTTTTCTTTGTTTTCTTCGTCTCCCAGGAGGCTGTAGATTTCAACCAATTCCTCCATGGTTCCAATATGTCCGGGGGCAAGAACAAGCACCTTCTTAAAGTCCTCTATTGCACCATCCATGTCCTCCATGGACTTATGTGCAACCCCCAGATAATACCAAAGGGGCCACCAGTTGGAGAATCTTTCATCCTCAGTATATGGAAGAAGGGCCTCAATTCCTTCTTGGAACTTCCCGGAAAGCACCATATTATATGCACCTTCAATCTTAATCGGTTCCTCTAGCTTTCTCATCCAATCTGCAACCTCCAACCTGAAGGCGGATTTGCTTCTTGCCTTCTCCGAAGAATCAACGGAGTTTTCTTCACTACTTTCCTTGGATGTCAGCTCCATGAACTTCTCCCAAACCAGATTTGCCTTTGTATAAAGTCCAAGATTAAGATAGGCATAGCCCAGGAAATAATATCCCATATCGAAATCCGGTGCCACCTGAATCAACTTTTCAAAGGCTTCCATGGACTCAGCCTTAAATCTACCCACATATTCTTCTCCCTCACCATTACTATAGGCATCTCTGCATGCCCTGCCATAGCAATAGAGAGCATCCACATTGCCCGGGTCCATCATCATTACGGATCTGAATATCGTGCAGGCATATTCGTACTCACCCTTCTCCGCAGAGTCAATTCCCTCGCTTATTAAAAGCTTAAAGAAGTCCTCACCGAAGGATTTCCAAATATATTCGATATAATTATCCCTAAATCTGAAATTGGGTTCCGCACCGATTATTACCGCCATTCCGTGGGCGATTCTAAGATTGGTAAGCTCTGAAAGATCCGTCTTCTTAATAGGAACGGGGACCCCTTTAAGGAC
>CAJOQI010000069.1 GCA_905236895.1 uncultured Peptostreptococcaceae bacterium
GCTCCGGTCACATCATATCCTTCTTCCATCAAAAGAAAGGCCGCCACGCTGGAATCCACTCCACCGCTCATGGCTACCAAAACCTTCTTTTTGTTTGTGCCGGTTACAGATAAGTTTTCCATTCTATAATTCTTCTTTCAAACCTTGAACGAAGTCCATAATAATATATGCCGTAAGGCCCCATACCGTATCTTCAGGGGGTGCATCCATATAGGGCGGATAAATGGGCACCTTCCACTTTCCGAACCGCCATTCATAGGATGCATCTATTCCAACCCTCTCCCCGGGGAAGTCCGAAACGTCGGATCTTACATCGCAGGTATAAACAAAGGGTTCGCTATCAGCAAAGAAGGACAGAGGCATAAGTATTAGCCTTGCCACTTCCTTGGCCAAGGGCTTTGCTCTTAAAAAAGACTCATAGGGAATCTCCGCAACGGAAGTATAGAGAGTATAATTGGCAAAGCCGTGAAGGGTATTTCCTCTTCCAAGGAGTCTTATTTCTTCTCTTGGAATCCCTACCTCTTCCTCCGTTTCTCTAAGGGCAGCCTCTTCAGGAGTCTCCCCATCTTCCATATGTCCACCGGGAAAGCTTATTTCACCGGGGTCGTCTATACCCTGGGCTCTTTTCTCCAAAAGGAGAAATAATTCCCCATCCTTTTCAACAATAGGAATCAGCACGGAAAAATAGCGGTGCTTATCCACATCACCGGCCATTCTCCCCTCATATTTTTTTCTTATCCTTTCAATATCAATCATATGTAAATATTACCACAGGTCTTAAGCAAAAACAAAGAGCGCAGAAAATCTGCGCTCCACCTATATCTATTTGACATTGGAATTAGTTCACAACCTCATACTCGGAAAGATCGACACCTATCATTTCTTCCCTCTCTGCGGAAAGGCTTACAACGAAATCCATTCCGTAGTTCTTGGAAATATTGGTAAGCCTCTGAAGGAATTCAGGAAGATCTCCAAGAGAGAAATCAGCATGCTTAAGTATGCTGTCGATATAGATTGTTTCAATATCGTGATCCGAACTGATTATTCCATAGATAAAACCGATATACTCATCACTGTTTGTAATATGCTCATAGTCTTCCATGCATACCACTCTGATTCTGTATTTCAAATCGTACATAAGGCGCGAATTCTTATTGATGAAGATGACACTGCCGTTGCTCTTTTCCACCTCGTCGTTAGCCATCTCGATCATCATCTTTGTTTTTCCGGTACCCTTATGTCCGACCAGCAATTTAACCATTGCTCCTACCTCCTATTTGCCTTGAAATGCTTTTCAATATTATACACTACAGCCAAGGGCTGTTCAAATACTTTTCTTCTTGGATAGTCTTAACTGACCGCATGCACCGTCTATATCTCCTCCCAGTTCTCTTCTGACAGTAGCCGGAATCCCCCTATCTTCAAGGATTTTGGCGAAAGCCTTTGCTCTCTCCCGATTTACGGTGCTATACTCTCTCTCCCTTACGGGGTTCAATGGGATTATGTTTACGTGACAAAGCATGCCCTTCAAAAGGTTTACCAGTTTTTCCGCGTCTTCATCACTGTCATTAACCCCACTAACCAATGTGAATTCAAAGCTCACCCTCCTATGGGTTTTATCCGTATAGACTTTGGCTGCTTCTATTAACTGTTTTAATGGATATTTCTTATTGATTGGCATGATTTCGCTTCGACTCTCGTCCTCCGAGGCATGAAGAGATATGGCCAAATTTACTTGTGGAAAATCATCCGCAAACCTTTCAATTCCCGGAATAACCCCGCAGGTGGAAACGGTTATATTTCTGCTGCTTAAACCCAAGGTCTTGGGATCCGTGGCCAACTCCAAGAATCTCTTTAGATTCTCATAATTATCAAAAGGCTCCCCGCTTCCCATTACCACAATATGGTTTATCTTTTCCCCCGCCTCTCTTTCAACCCTTAAGACCTGCCCCAAAATCTCTCCTGCAGTGAGATTTCTCTCCAGTCCATCAATTGTGGAGGCGCAGAACCTGCAGCCCATCCTGCATCCTGCCTGAGAGGAAACACAGATGGAATTGCCGTAGTGATATTTCATAAAAACGCTTTCGATAGCATTGCCGTCTGATAATTCAAGCAAGTACTTTCTGGTGCCGTCCTCCTTGGAAACTTGCTCTGCCACCACCTTGGGGAGTCCCACATCAAAGCCTTCCATCAGCTTTTCCCTAAGAGCTTTTGGGAGATTCTTCATTTCATCAAAGCCCTCTGCCCCCTTATATATCCAATCAAAAACTTGGGAGGCCCTGAACCCCTGCTCTCCCATTTCAATTAGCTTTTCTCTTAATTCTTCTTCTCTGAGTCCTAATATTTCCATATTTGAAGACTATCACGCATTTATCGGCAATGTCAACATAAGTTGAAAGGCTTTTCTCTCTTTGTGATTAGTCACGGTTCAACCATTGAAACCTGGGTATAATACAGTCAAATGATAATTGTTATCACTTTTTAGCACATATGAATAGCATTATATACACATCAAATCATAAAGTGAAATGGGTAATCCTCTTTTCACACCCTGCAGACTTTACCCCTGTATGCACCACCGAATTCATGACCTTCGGATCCATGATTGACGAGTTTAAGGAGCTCAATACAGAGCTTGATGGTTATGGTTCTCTCCTTCATTCCCGGTATTGAAGCAAAGGGGATGAAGGGATACTGAAAACTGAAGGCTGTATAGATTTCGTCGGACACCACCACCAGGCCCTTCTCTTTCGCCAGTTCAGCCAAGACCTCCATGGTTTCTCTAGACAAGCAGTTTCCCGTAGGGTTGTAGGAAGCTCCACGGGAATTTCTCTGGCCAGCCTCACCTAATCCGGATAGGGCGTGAAGCATGGGGTTTGGATGATGACTTCATCTCCGTCGTCCAAAAAATGGCTTCCATGGTAAGAAACATGGCCATGGTTCCGGAGGCACAAATGAAGACCTCCTCATCCCTATAGTCCATGTTATAGTCCTCTTTATACGCCTTTATTATTTCTGTCCTGAGCTCCGGGCCCCCACGGTAAGGTCGATTATTCCGCTGTCCTTATCGGGA
>CAJOQI010000070.1 GCA_905236895.1 uncultured Peptostreptococcaceae bacterium
AGCCAGATCGAGACATTTGAAGGTTTCCCTATCGGGCTTTTCGAAGGTAAGCTTTGATGCTTTCCCGAAGAAGTCCAATGACTCACCGGGATTTCCCAACCTATCGGGATAGCCAAGGGCCACGCTGATGGGAACCCTCATATCCGCAGCACCCAGCTGGGCCAGAACCGCACCGTCACTAAACTCAACACCGGAGTGGACAATGCTTTCCGGATGGATAAGCACCTGGATCTTATCTATATCCACATCAAAAAGCCATTTGGCTTCAATGATTTCCAGTCCCTTATTCATCATGGTAGCAGAGTCTATGGTTATCTTTTGCCCCATCTTCCAATTGGGATGTTTAAGCGCCTCCTCCGGCTTAACATCATTTAATTCCTCAATGCTTTTCCCCCTACAAGGTCCGCCTGAAGCAGTGAGAAGAATTCTGTTTACTTCCTTCCCCTTATTACCTTCAAGGCATTGGAAGATTGCGCTATGCTCACTGTCCACGGGAAGAAGTTTAACTCCCTTCTCTCCTGCGGCCTTCATTACAATTTCCCCTCCCGCAACCAGGGTTTCTTTGTTGGCAAAGGCCACGTCATGACCGGCCTCAATTGCGGACAAGGTTGGGAGGAGTCCTCTAAATCCCATAAGGGCATTTACCACCAAATCAACATCATAGGAGGCTGCAGTGATTAATCCCATTTCTCCTGAAGCAAAGGTGATGGATTCTCCCGTAAAGGCCTCTCTAAGGCTTTGGGCATCCTCAGGACTTTCCGTAACAACAAAGGAAGGAGAAAACTCCTCAATCTGTTTCTTCAGAAGATCTATATTCTTGCCACATGTTAAGGCGGAAACTTGGAAAAGGTCCCTGTTCATTCTTACCACGTCCAGGGTCTGGGTTCCTATTGAACCTGTACTTCCAAGTATCGCCAATCGTTTTTTATTTCCCATTATCTACCCCGCCATGAAAAATACTATGAAGTAATACACCATAGGTGCGGTGAAAATCACGCTGTCAAATCTATCCATAATCCCGCCGTGTCCGGGAATTAGGTTTCCGTAGTCCTTGATACCCATCTTTCTCTTGAACGCGGATGCAGTTAAATCTCCCAACTGAGCAACTATGGCTCCAAGGATTCCCAGTAGAGCCATCTTGGCCATTTCTCCGGGAACAAAGAAAAAGGCGAAGGCAACAGATGCTATTGCGGTTCCAACTATTCCCCCTATTGCCCCTTCTATGGTTTTCTTGGGACTTAAGTTGGGACACAGCTTATGCTTTCCGAGAAAATATCCCGTAAAATAGGCGAAGATATCCGTACAAAAAGCGGTTATGAATATCATCCATTTCAGCATTGGATATGGGCTCTCATCAACCAAAACCACATGGTAGATGAAAAGCTCCACATAGACTATTCCAAGAATTGTGGCAAGAGCATCCTCAATCTTATGTTTATCTATTTTGAAGATATATACCGAAGAAGCCACAACGGAAAGCACTATCCAAGGAATGAGCAATTCTCTTTCTCCCGGGAAAAGAAAATGAGCCCCATAGAGTAAAACCAGGGCTGCAAAAGCGACGACCCCGGAGGCTTTGATGTCCATATTCTTAAAGCCGTCAAATAGTTCTCTAACGGCCACGCCACTGATTACCGCTGCGCTTAAGGCCAGTACAGGCCCTCCTCCGTAGACGATAAACAGGAGGGGCACCATGGCAAGGCCCGCCAATACTCTGGTTTTCATTTTTTCTCCTGTCGTCCTCCGTAACGCCTGTCTCTTGTGCCGTATTCCTCCACCATGGATGAAAACTCCTTCGGTGTGAAATCCGGCCATAGGGAATCCGTAAAGCTCAGCTCGCTATAGGCTCCCTGCCAGAGAAGGAAGTTTGAAAGCCTTTCCTCTCCGCTGGTTCTGATAATAAGGTCGGGGTCGGGAATATTTCCGTTTTCCTCTCCCGTATACAGATAACGGGAAAGCAATTCCTCCGTTATCTCCTCCTGAGGAAGAACCCCTTCTCTCTGGAGCTGAACAATCCTGTTTATAGCCCTGAGTATTTCTGCCCTGGATCCGTAGTTAAGGGCGATATTAAACTGCATTCCCGTATTGTTTTCGGTCTTCTTAAGGGTTTCGTCCATGCTCTTCCTTGCGGAATCGGGAATGACGCTATAGTCACCCAAAACTCTTACCCTTACGTTTTCCTGGTGGAGTTCCTCCAAATCCCTTAGGACGAATTTAACAAGCAGCTTAAATATTCCGCTTACCTCTTCTTTGGATCTTTTCCAGTTTTCCGTGGAAAAAGCATATACCGTAAGATATTCAACTCCCATATGGGAAGCTGCTCTTACGATATCCTTCATGGCCTCCATTCCAGCATTGTGGCCGGAGACCCTGGGTACGTGGTGCTTTGCTGCCCACCTACCGTTGCCGTCCATTATGATGGCTATATGCCTTGGGATTTTTACGTCCTTTTCCATCTTCTTATGCCCATAAACAGAATATTGGGCTATCCTTTCGGGCAGCCCATATTCCTTAAACTTCCATGATTTCTTTTTCTTTTTCCGCTACTATTGCGTCAATGTCCTTAACGGCGGTTTCGATAATCTTTTCCACATCATCGATTTCGTTGGAAAGTTCATCCTCTGAAATCTCACCGTTCTTTTGCTGTTTCTTAAGCTTATCGATTACATCTCTTCTGAGATTCCTTACCGCAACCTTGGTGTCCTCACCCATCTTCTTGGTGGTCTTGGTCAATTCCCTTCTTCTCTCTTCGGTAAGCTGAGGAATGGCAAGTCTTATTACCTTTCCGTCGTTTGCGGGGGTGATTCCGATCTCCGCTTTGTTGATTGCCTTCTCTATCTCCGTAATTGATTTGGGATCAAAGGGAGATATCATCAGGGTTCTTGGATCGGGAGTTGAAAGGTTTGCGATATTCTTAAGGGGTGTAGGGCTTCCATAATAGTCAACCATCACCTTGTCAAGAAGTGCCGGGTTGGCTCTTCCCGCCCTTACGGTATTAAGATCTTCTCTTAAAAGCTGTTTGCTCTTTTCTATTCTTTCTTCCAAAGATTTATTGCTCATATTACCTACCTCCCTTATTTAATCAAGGTTCCTATTTTATCACCGCATACGGCCTTCATAATATTGCCCTCTTC
>CAJOQI010000071.1 GCA_905236895.1 uncultured Peptostreptococcaceae bacterium
TGGCTTGCGTTCTTCTTCGTTCCTCCCGTAACCTTAACCTGGGAAGGTCTTGGGGTACTGCTTCCCGCAACAGTATTTGCCCTTGCTGCCGCTCCCTGAGACTTTGCTATGGTCTTGTCTTCCGCAGGACCATAGAGATAGTCCTTCTCCACCTTGGCAGTTCTATTCATCAACTCCTTGGAGGTGCCGCTTTTGGACCTGAAGAAGGATGAGAATATGGCCATGACCAAGAATATAAGGAAGGGCAGGCTGGATAACATTTTTTCTATTATAAATCTTAAATCCGATTTCATGCTTTCTCCTTAATCTCTACATCTAATTAAGTATACCACATTCTCTTCATCTATTACCATTGCCACACACTCTTTGCAAGAATTGGTTTTTACATTATAATCTACCCATGGGAATATTAAGAATATATACGGACGGAGCTTGCTCCGGCAATCAAAACCAAATTAATACCGGTGGCTGGGGTGCCATCCTGGAATACGGCGGTTCCGTCAAGGAGCTTTCCGGAAACCAGCGAAACACCACCAACAACAGAATGGAGCTGACAGCCGTGATCGAAGCCTTTAAGGCCTTAACCCGAAGCGGCGTAACTTGCCACGTTTTTACCGACAGTGCCTATGTGGCGGATTGCTTCCGTAAACGTTGGTATATGAATTGGCGCAAGAACGGTTGGAAGACCGCAGGCAAGAAACCGGTGGAAAACCAGGATCTTTGGCAGGAGCTTCTTGACCTGGTTGATAAGCATGCCGTTAACTTTTTCAGGGTTAAGGGTCATGTTAATCTGGATTCACCAAAGACCAATCTGGATGAACTCTACGATAAATTCGTTGAATGGAACGGCAAGGCCTTCTCCAGAAAGGAGTTTGAGTATATCGTTCTTATGAACAACAGAGCTGATGAACTTGCCACCGACGCTGCTGCCCTTCTGGAGGCGGAAAACAAAATTGATGATCCGGATGATAATCCGGAGCCACCCTTTGATCTGGATGAGTAGATTTAAAAACGAGGGAAACTTGCCCTCGTTTTTTGATGCGTTTTATTCTCCGTGGGAAACTCTGCCGTCGCCTTTAAGAGAAATCTCCTCTCCCCCTACGGCACTTTCGTCACCCCTCTTCATTTTTAGATAGTCCTTATCCCTTGCAAGAATCTCTCTTATCTCTCCGATAAATCCGGTCTTGTATTTTCTTTGATCGGCTCCGACACCCTTAACTTCTATTCCCAATTCCTGTCCCAGGAACAGGGCTCTGTATTCGTGATAGGTTTGGGTGACCACTATAGCTCTTTCGACACCAAAGATATTTCTTGCCCTGATCATGGACTCTGCGGTGGAAAAACCTGCGTGGTCGCAGAAAATATCTTCCGGCGGAACCCCTTCTCCGATGCAATAATTCAGCATTACGTGGATTTCGTTATGTCCTTGGGTTCCGTTGTCTCCCGTCAGCAAAAGCTTGGGAGCGACCCCTTGATTGTATAATTCTATTCCCGCATCCAGCCTGTCTGCCAAAACGCTGGTTGGCGTATCGTAGTCGATTATTCCACAGCCCAAAACAAGAATGCAGTCGGCATTGAAGTTTTTTAAATCTTCGATTTCCGATTCTTGGAGCTTCCCTTCACTTCCTATGCTGCAAGCAAGATCCACTTCCCCTCTTTTTACTACGGTGGTACTAAAAGATATGGCGCAGATTCCCAGCGCCAGGCCTATTATTACGAGTATGGATATTAATGTCTTAAGCCCTCTTCTCTTTTCCATCTTTGATTATTGGTCCTTTTGCAATACTAATATTATCTATGCTACAATCTTTTTCGAAGGAGACATCCATGAAAAGATTCAAAGTTTCAACTTCATCATCCTACGAGGTAATTCTGGATCACGGTCTTTTGGGAAATGCGGGTAATCTCATTTCTCAACTTGGCTTTCCCGAAAGCACCTCTACCCTGAATAAGATCGCCTTGATTACGGACTCTACCGTAGGGGAGCTATATGCAGGGGATATTATATCCGATTTAAGATCGGCAGGCTTTGATGTTTATAAGATTCTCTTTCCCGCAGGGGAACATTCCAAGAATCTTAACACATATTCAAATATTTTGGAATCCCTTGCCGACGTGGGCATGAGCAGAAGCGATATGGTCCTTGCTCTTGGAGGCGGCGTTGTAATGGATATTGCCGGATTTGCTGCGGGAACATATTTAAGAGGCATACGCTATGCCGCAATTCCCACCACCTTCCAGGCAGCCATGGATGCCGCAATCGGCGGGAAAACCGGGGTAAATCTTCTTAAGGGCAAAAACCTTGCCGGGGTTTTTTGGCAGCCTTCCCTGGTTCTCTGCGACCTGGATATCTTGTCCTCCTCTTCTGAGGAAGGTTTAACCGAGGGACTTGCGGAGGCGATAAAATGCGCGGCCATTTCCGACGGCAGTCTTCTGAAAGCCATCGAAAAGGGAGATCTGCCTTATATTCTTGAGCGCTGCATCTCCATAAAGAAATCTCTTATCGAAGCGGATGAGCGAGGCTCCAACCTTAGACAGCTTTTGGATTTCGGTCATACCATCGGCCATGGAATCGAAAAGCTCTCTTCCTATAATATTAGTCACGGCGAAGCCATTGCCATGGGTATGGTGATTGAAGCAAGGGGTGCCTGGTTAACAGGCCTTACCTCCTCTGATATCAGCGGAGATTTAAGTGAGATTCTTTCTTCCCTTGGTTTTAATCTCTCCCCTTCTTATGAGGGAGAGGAGCTATATCAGGCTGCTCTTTCCGATGAGAAGATTTCAGGAGGCATGATTGCCATGACCATTCCCGAATCCATGGGAAAAGCTACCATCAAAAAGATTTCCCTTGGTCAGTTGAGAGATTTGATTGCTGCAGGAGTGAAATAGTTTTATTCCATCAAGCCGTCAGCCAAGTCGGCGAACTCCTCCAGGGAAAGGGTTTCCGCCCTGCGGTTCCCCTCCATTCCTATTTTCTCGAAAACCTCTTTAACCTTATCTTTGTTGAACCCGCCTCCCGAGATGGAGTTTATTAATGTCTTTCTTCTTTGTCCGAAGGCGGCTTTCACCACCTTGAAGAAGAATTCTTCATCCTTAACTTCTACCGCAGGATTTTTTCTAATGTCAAGCCTCAGGACGGTGGAGTCAACCTTTGGTGCCGGCACGAACATATGACTTGGCGCCTGAGCAACGGTAACCACCTCCGCATAATACTGAACCGCAACGGAAAGGGCTCCATAGGTTCTTCCTCCAGGCTCCGCGGTAATTCTCTCCGCCACTTCCTTTTGGAGCATGATGGTTATGCTTTCCGCTCCAACCTTCTTCTCAAGAAGTTGCATGATAATGGGCGTGGTTATATAGTAGGGCAGATTCCCCACGATTCTGGTTTTTTCGCAGCCCGCCCCTTCAATCAAAGCCTTGACGTCGGTCTTAAGAATATCGCCGTGAATAATTTCCACATTGTCATAGCTTTTCAGAAGGTCGTTGAGAATGGGTATTAAATCCCGATCCAATTCGATTGCATAAACCTTCTTGGCCAGCTCCGCTTCTCTCTGGGTTAAAACTCCAAGACCCGGACCGATTTCAATAACCAAATCTTCCGGGTCTATGCTTGCGGCTTCTATTATGGAATCTATCACGCCCTTGTCCGCCAGAAAATTCTGTCCGAGACTTTTGGTATTGTGAAATCCATATTTCTTCCGTATGTATTTAATTCCCTCTTCGGAATACAGTTCCATATCTTTTACCCTGGTCACTAAAGCTCTTTAAGCGCCTTTTCTATTTCCTCTCGTTTAATGCCGAAGCCCATAAGCCTCTTCAGCATGGTCTTGCTATTGCCATAACCTATTCTCAGGATTTCTCCAAGGCCGGTTCTTCTGGCGGCAGAGTCCGGTCTTCCCGTAAGACCCCACTCCTCCATATCTCTCATAGTGAA
>CAJOQI010000072.1 GCA_905236895.1 uncultured Peptostreptococcaceae bacterium
TGGAAAAGAAAAGCTTGCAGAAGCAAAGGAAGAAGCTCACCGCATGAGGAGTGATGCGGACAGAGAAGTTAGAGAGAGAAGAAACGAGGTTAAAAACTCAGAAAAAAGAATCGCTCAGAAGGAAGAATCCATAGATAAGAAATTGGAAAGCATTGAGCGAAAGGAAGAAAATATCAACAAACAGCAGCAAGAAATTGCCGCAAAGAAAAAGGAAATCGATACTTTCCTGGAAAAGAAGATTATGGAACTTGAGAAGGTTTCCGGACTTACTGCCGAAGAGGCAAAGGAAATCCTCTTAAAGGAAATTGAAAATGATGTTAGACATGACGCCTCGGTTATGATCAAAGAAATCGAAACCAAGGCAAAAGAAGAGGCCGATATTAAAGCAAAGGATATTATCGTCGGTGCCATCCAGAGATGTGCGGCAGATCAGGTGGCTGAATCCACCGTATCCGTTGTAGCCCTTCCCAACGACGAAATGAAGGGAAGAATTATCGGTAGAGAGGGAAGAAATATCAGAGCCATAGAAACCCAGACCGGTGTGGATATCATTATTGACGATACACCTGAGGCGGTTATAGCTTCAGGCTTTGATCCCGTAAGAAGAGAGATCGCAAGACTTGCTCTTGAGAAGCTCATTGTGGACGGCAGAATTCACCCTGCTCGCATAGAGGAAATGGTGAACAAAGCCGAAAAAGAAGTTAATGCCATCATCAAGGAAGAGGGCGAGAGAGCCACATTTGAATGTGGAATTCATAACCTTCATCCTGAATTGGTTAAGCTCCTGGGAAGACTTAAGTACAGAACATCCTATGGACAGAATGTGCTTAATCACTCCATAGAGGTATCCCATCTTGCAGGCCTTATGGCAGGTGAGCTGGGACTCAATGTAAAGCTTGCCAAGAGAGCAGGACTTCTTCACGATATAGGCAAGGCTCTTGACCACGAGAGAGAAGGTACCCACGTTGATATCGGTATGGACGTGCTTAAGAAGTACAAGGAAAACGATGCGGTAATCAACGGCATGGCCGCTCACCACGGTGACTATGAGCCCCAGAGCCCGGAGGCTGTTCTGGTTGCTGCTGCAGATGCCCTTTCCGCAGCAAGACCCGGAGCCAGAAGGGAAACTTTGGATGTATATATCAAGAGACTGGAGAAGCTTGAGGAAATCGCCAATACCACACCCGGTGTTGAGAAGTCCTTTGCCATCCAGGCCGGTAGAGAAATCAGAATCATTGCCAACCCCAATGAGGTGGGAGATGACAGCATTGCTCTTCTGGCAAGAGATATTTCCAAGAAGATTGAATCGGAACTGGAGTATCCGGGACAGATAAAGGTAAACGTGGTTCGGGAAACCAGAGCCATAGACTATGCCAAATAGTTAGAATCAAGCTCTCCGGTAATCCGGAGAGCTGTTTTGTAGGTGGATAGATGACGGAGATCGAAAAGAAAGTTTATCTGGATAATAGCGCAACCACCCGGGTGGATAGAGAAGTGGCAGAAGTCATGATGAGGGTCATGACGGAGGACTACGGCAATCCATCATCTTTACATAGAATGGGTCTTAATGCGGAGAAGGAACTGAGTCTTGCCAGAAAGCAGGTTGCCAGAGTTTTTGGTGCTGCAGATGACGAGATAATCTTTACCTCGGGAGGCACCGAGAGCGACAATATGGCAATTCTCGGGGCATATCAAGCCAAGAAGAGAGAAAGCAATAGAATCATCACAACCAAGATTGAGCATCCCGCCGTTTTGGAAACCATAAAGAAATTGGAGAAAGAGGGAGCGGAGGTTGTCTATATCGACGTGGATGAAAACTCTCGCCTTGATATGGACGCCCTTAAGGATGAAGCATCAAAGGGAGTAGCCCTAATCAGCATTATGGCGGTGAATAACGAGACAGGAGCTCTTATGCCTCTCTGTTTGGTGGATGAGGTTAAGGGGAATGCTCTCCTTCACTGCGACGCTGTTCAAGCTCTGGGCAAGGAAGACATAACGAGTCTCCCCGGAGATTTGATTTCGGTCAGCGGACATAAGATTCATGGGCCCAAGGGAATAGGTGCCCTTAAGATTAAGAAGGAAATAAATATTCCAGCCTTCATTACAGGAGGCGGCCAAGAGAAGGGTAGGAGATCCGGTACGGAGAATCTGCCCGGGATTATAGGCTTTGGTCTGGCGGCGGAAAAGGCTGCTTCTGATTTGGAAGAGAATAGAGAGATAATGAAGGCCTGCCGTAATAGGCTTAAGGGACATTTGGAGTCAGGGTTAGCTGATATTGTTTTTAATAGCCCTGAAGAAGGAACACCTGCTATACTTAATGTGTCCTTTCTTGGGACCAAAGGAGAAGTAATTCTTCACACCTTGGAACAGAAGGGAATCTATGTGTCAACCGGTTCCGCTTGTTCTTCCAAGAAAAAAGAAGGAAGCCATGTGCTTACGGCCATGGGCTTAAGCCACGATAGAATTGAGGGAGCAATCAGATTCAGCTTTAGCAAGAACAATACCCTTGAAGAAATGGACTATGTGGCGGACTGCGTAAAGGACGCCGTGGATAGCTTTAGAAGATTGGGAAGCTTCAGATAGAGGATAAACTAAGAAATGAGTGACA
>CAJOQI010000073.1 GCA_905236895.1 uncultured Peptostreptococcaceae bacterium
TAGTATCCGGTACTTGCTTAGCGCATACTACAATGTTAAACATTATATCCTATCCTCCTTATCCTATTTGCCTATAACAGATGCTGCAATTACCATTCTCTGAACTTCGGATGTACCTTCGTAGATCTCGGTAATCTTTGCGTCTCTCATCATTCTCTCTACCGGATAGTCCTTTGTATAACCGTAGCCGCCGTGGAGCTGTACACACTTGGTGGTTACTTCCATTGCTGTTTCTGCAGCAAAGAGCTTAGCCATTGCAGCGTTTACACCATAGGGAAGTCCTGCGGTTTCATTGTATGCAGCTTTGTAAATCAAGAGTCTTGCAGCTTCAATCTTTGTAGCTAAATCAGCAACTACGAAGGAAAGAGCCTGGAACTGTGTCAGTTTCTTTCCAAACTGCTTTCTCTGCTTCATATATTCGATGGTTACATCGAGAGCACCCTGAGCGATTCCCAGCGCCTGTGAAGCGATTCCGATACGGCCGCCGTCAAGAGTTGTCATAGCAACCTTGAAGCCCTTGCCGATTCCGCCAAGCTGACGGTCTTTTGGAATCTTGCAGTTCTGGAAGATAAGCTCGGTTGTGGAAGATCCGCAAATACCCATCTTGTCCTCGGTCTTACCGATTGAGAATCCGGGGTCACCCTTCTCAACGATAAATGCGCTGATTCCTCTTGTTCCCTGTGACTTGTCTGTCATAGCCATTACAACAAATACATCAGCATATCCTCCGTTGGTGATGAAGCACTTGGCTCCGTTAAGGATCCAGTGGTCACCTACCAGCTCAGCTCTTGTCTGCTGTCCGGAAGCGTCTGTTCCTGCGCCCGGCTCTGTAAGACCGAATGCACCCAGCTTCTTTCCTGCACAGAGATCAGGCAGATATTTCTTCTTCTGCTCTTCTGTACCATAGTGCCAAATTGGCCAGCAGCAAAGGGATGTGTGAGCAGATACGATTACAGCTGTAGTCGCACATACTCTTGCAAGTTCTTCAACGGTGATGGCATAGGAGATATTGTCTCCGCCGGCTCCGCCAACTTCTTTCGGGAAGGGAATGCCCATAAGACCATACTTAGCCATCTTCTCAACGGTTTCAACAGGGAATCTGTGTTCCTTGTCAACTTCCGCAGCGATGGGTTCAACCTCGGCCTCGGCAAACTCTCTTACCATTTTTCTTACGAATTCCTGTTCCTTCGTCAGTTGAAAGTTCATTTAAAAGCCTCCTTAAACTATTACCGATCCTTCCTTTTAGGAGAAGGAAACCTATTATTATATATTTGTTATAAAAATAACAACATACAAGGACATTATGTCACTTTTAACAAAAGATTTCAAGATGTTTTGGTATTTTTTTCACAAAAAATTTCTCTTTTTCCATCAAAAAGAGCAGGCTGATTCGCCTGCCCTACTTCTTGCAAAAATAGTCTCCTAAAATCTACAACTCTTCTACCTTAATCTCCACAACTTCATCTGAGTCCACAGCCGCTTGTATAAGTCCTTCCACATCCAGCTTGCTTTCGCTTGCTTCTATTCGCTTCAGCGTCGGCTTTGTTGTGGGATGCTTTGGAAGGAATACGGTGCAGCAATCTTCATAAGGTTCAATGGAAGTTTCGTAGGTTCCGATTTCCTTTGCCTTTTCCATTATGTCGATCTTATCCATGGCGATAAGAGGACGCATTACGGGAAGCTCAACGGAAGCGTCAGTAACCACCAAAGCCTCTGCTGTCTGGCTCGCCACCTGACCAAGATTCTCTCCCGTAATAAGCATCATGGCTCCACACTTTGATGCTATTCTTTCTGCGATTCTCATCATGAAGCGACGAACCAAAATAGTTGTCTCGGCTTCAGGGCAATTCCTGACAATCTGCTCCTGGATAGGAAGAAGGTTTATAACATGCATCTTGAAATTCCCCGTATAAGAAGCAATGATTCTGGCCAGGCGTTCCACCTTCTCCTGAGCTCTCTCCGATGTATATGGATAGGAATGGAAGTGGACTGCCTCCAGCATCATTCCCCTCTTGGCCATCATGAAGGATGCAACGGGAGAATCGATTCCACCGGATAGAAGAACCAGTCCCTTTCCGTTGGTTCCAAGAGGAAGTCCTCCGAAGCCCTGAATCTTATCGGTGAAAACAAAGGAACCGTCATGCCTAAGATCCACGAATACCAAAACGTCGGGATTATGAACGTCCACCTTGAGAACCTTGCAGCCCTTTAAGATGGATGCTCCAACCTTTCTTGCGATTTCGGGAGAAGTATCGGGAAAACTCTTATCAGCTCTTTTGGCCTCAACCTTAAAGGTCTTAATCCCTTTCTTCTCAATGAGATCCATCATCATATCCACTGCGGTTTCTCCGATGGCTTCCAGATTGGACTCTGTCTCTCTTGTAGGACTGATGGAAGCAACCCCAAATACCTTGGAGATTTCTCCCGCCACCTTCATCTCATCCCAAGAAGGATCAAAGCGAATATAGATAAGGCCCTCGTGTCTCTTTACGCTGGCTCCACCAAAGCCTGCAAAGTCCAATCGCTTGGATATTCTCTCCGCCAGCATACGCTCAAAATAGGGCTTATTCATGCCCTTAAGAGCCACCTCACCGCAGCGCACTATTAATATCTTTTCTTTTTGATTGTCACTCA
>CAJOQI010000074.1 GCA_905236895.1 uncultured Peptostreptococcaceae bacterium
TATTCATTGGCAAGCCTTTCAACCGCTTCGTTGAAATCCAGATTATAAAAACGCTTAACGAATTCTATGGAATCTCCCGCCGCGCCGCAACCGAAACAAGTAAATATCTGTTTCTGCTGAGAGACAACAAAAGAAGGCGTTTTCTCGCTGTGGAAGGGACAAACACCTTTATAATTGGTCCCTGCCTTCTTGAGAGGTAACGCCCTGGATACCACTTCTACAATATCTATATGTTCCTTTAGATTGGCTAATGAACTTTGGGTAAATGCCATTAAAAATGCTCCTGATTTTTTCCTTCTACCCCTATTATTCTACGCGGAAAAGGAACTTCCTTTTTTTTGACTAAAATTTTTACTCTCCGGTTTCTTCATCAAAGCCTTCCTCATCGGAATTCTCCGGAGTCTCCGGAGTCACGGAAGCCTCCGAATCCTCGGAAGTCTCTGAAGTCTCCGAAGAGTCTTGGCCATCCTGTGATTCTTCAGGTGCTTCTCCACTTTCTTCCTCTTCCCCTTCTTCCTTGGAGCCCTCTTCCTTATCCTTATCCTCTTCGGCCTTTTCTTCATCATCAGGATCTTCCACAGGCAAATGATCTTCCGGAATGTCATAGATATATACCTCCGTATCACCGATGGAAACTCTTTCGTAGAGGGCCGCCGCAATAGGTTCGGGCAGATTTACGCATCCGTGGGAAGGTGCATAGGTATAGATATTTCCACCAAAGCTGGTTCTTGTGGGAGCATCATGGAATCCATAATATCCGGAATATTCAAATCCCATCCAATACTTAACTTCCACATCATAGTCATCACCTATGAGATGGGTATCCCTAAGTTTATAAACTATTTCAAAATATCCCGTTGGTGTAATAAAGGTAGGCTCCTCTGAATCCGGATTGCCAGTAACTATATCGCTGGAAAGGATTTCTTCACCGTTCTCGTAATACCACATATGCTGCTTGCCTATGGATACTTCGATAAAGGATGGGCTGCCGTTTCCTCTGGATCCCGGAGTGGGATAATTATTATACCAATTGGCGGTTACTGACTGGTTTTCATCCTCCATTAAAACCTTTTTGATGGATTCAACCAAATCCTCCTCCAATACATATTCATATCTGGATATATTATATTGAGACGCCAGATCTGAAACGAAGGCTTTGATCTTATTATTGTCGGCTGAGTATTCGTAGCCATTAAGCTTAATAAGATCCATTATCTCCGCCCCCGTTATGGTTTCACCCATTTCTCCGGAGACCAGAATTGAAATAGACTTGGAGATTATTCTGCCCAAATCTTCCTGGGCTTTAATGAGCAAAGGATTGCTTGCCCTGATAGAAGGCTGAACATAGGCTTCTTCCATATCGACTTTTTGAAGCCCCTCTCCCTTTATGGCTTTTCCCGCAGCATCCTTAATCAAAGCATAGGCCTTTTCCTTATCCACTTGGGTACCTTCTACTTCAGGCTCCATAATGATTCTTCCTGCGTTGGCCTTAAGGGAAGCATCCTTGGGCATAACGGTATTCTCTTTTTGAAGGGAATATAGTTTATCTATCTCTTCTTCAAGTTTAACCACGTCAAACTTGCCCTCGGCTTCAAGATTATTAATATCATTGGGCTGGAAGAAGCTTTTGAACCAAAGAACTCGGTCTTGAGCCTTAATCAATAACTCGGTATCAAAGACCATGCCTCCCACACCGCTTTCCATAAGATTGATGGTTTCCGTAATGCTCTCTTTTCCATCCTTTGATCGCTGGGTAATCTGCAATTTGGGGCCTTCTCCCACCAAGGCGCTATTGGCCGCATCCGCGGATAGAAAGCTTACATTTACTCCGTTTATATAGGATCTTGGCAAGAAAAAACTTCCGGCATAGAGAAATCCCACAAGATAGATTCCTGCCAGAAATACCAATAAAAATAAAATAACCTTCAGTGGATTGGTCTTTTTTCCCTTTTGCAATTTACTAACCCCCAATATTTAGATATTAACCAAAATATTTATTATATAGTTCTGTGGCGTATCTGTCGGTCATTCCGGCAATATAGTCCTTTACAACCGTATTGATTCCGTCACGATCAATATATGAACGTTCGTCATCAGGCAATTCCTCAGGATTTGCCACAAAGAAATCATAAAGGTTTTTAATGACTTTTTCAACCATCATTAAATCCTCTGCCCCTTTTACATTGGGACTCTTATATACCTTTTCGAACATAAAGGA
>CAJOQI010000075.1 GCA_905236895.1 uncultured Peptostreptococcaceae bacterium
CCTCCCCAAACAATCGATGGTTATGACTGAACAAAGGAAGACGATAAGCAAGGGCAATCTAATTCAATACCGCTGTACATTGGATAAAGGTTGAGATTGAACCGCTCTTTTCTGACTACGTGGATTTCGACACATTTAGCAAATCCGACTTCCGTGCAGTAAAGGTTCTGGCCTGTGAAGAAGTTCCTAAATCCAAGAAGCTTCTCAAGTTCACTTTGGATGATGGAACGCCTGAGCGCCGCGTGATCCTCTCCGGTATCAAGGAATTCTATTCACCGGAAGAACTCGTCGGAAAGACCTGCATCGCCATCGTAAATCTCCCACCGAGAGAGATGATGGGAGAAATGAGTAACGGCATGCTAATCTCCGCAGTTAACGACTATGACGGGGAAGAAATGCTGAATCTGCTGATGGTGGATGATAGCATTCCGGCAGGTGCAAAATTGTACTAAAAATGAGCGAGGAGGTCGCGTTATGCGGCCTCCTTTTTTGTCCTCCGTCCATTGACCTGATACCGAAATTTCGGTATAATATATTCATGAAACTTAAAGACTTTGTTAAAGAAAAGAAGATGACCATTAAGGCTTTGTCTGAAAAGGCGGAGCTTCCTTATAGTACGACGAATGACATCGTAAACGGGATTATCTCCGTTGATAATGTAGGGCTGGGGAAGTGCAAGGCGATTTCAGATTGCCTTGGAATAACGCTGGATGAATTTTTTGATCTATATAACAATGTTATCAAGATTGCCGATGGTGCAGAGGTTGTTGTGAAGAACCATGGGTATTATTTTCAGTTTGAGGATAGGGATAAATACATCTGCAAAGTAAGTGACTATAATGCAAAGGTAATAGAGGAAATTGCTACTTGGGAATATGAAGATATTATTAAGGAAAGAGAGTTTCAGGAAAAGGCAAGGAGGCTGATGGAGAATGAGCGAATTGTACTATCTGATGAGGAAGAATGATAAGGTCACCGTTGTTCGTATAGACGAAATGGGACAAATCAATAGAAGTTTGGCCCATTCGGTTCGCTATGATATCGCGCCACTAGCAAACAGATATAAAGATACTTGGCTTAAGGAATGGTGGGTGGATAGAGCGATTCCTTCCAGCAGAAACAATATCAGAAAACTTCTATTAGATGCCGGTGTAGAAAGCAGATCCATATTTCTAACGAAGAATCTCGGCCTCAGTCTTACGGACTATTATTGGATTAAACCTATGGATAGTGATTTGAAATGGGAGGATGTAAATCTGTTTGATAACGCATTCGAAAACGACACCATGGACGGATTTACAAGGGATTCTTTTGATGCAAAAGAGCTGTCATACTCCCCAAACAGCTCCTTGCAGGGAGACATTGAAAAAACATGGGCTATACGGAAAGGGGAAAGATACTTGATTAAAGGAAATAATTCTTTTTTATCAAGTGAGAGTATCAATGAGGCATTGGCATCAGAGATACATAAAAGACAGGGATACGATAACTACACGCACTATGAGCTCGTCAAGATAAAAGGGAAGAGTTACGATTACGGATGTGTTTGCAAGGCTTTTACATCCCAAAAATATGAGTTGATTCCTGCGTGGGATATTTACTCATATAAGAAAAAGAGCAGTAGCGAGTCGGTATTACAGCACATACTAAATGTTTGTGAATCATTTGGAATGGATGTAGAGTCTTTTAAGCGAGATCTGGATTATGAAATAATGGTTGATTTCATTCTTTCCGGGTATGATAGGCACCTGAATAATTTTGGGGTAATAAGAGATGCGGACACCTTGGAACTGATAAGAATGGCACCGATATATGATAGCGGAGGGGCATTGTTTGCAAATAAACCTATGCCAATGAAACTGAAAGATTTACTTGATTTGAAAACCAATAGTTTTGCCGGTAATGAAGAAAAGCTGGTGAAGCTTGTAGATGACTATGCTGTAGTTGATTTGGATAAGCTTCCACCGGTTTCCTTCGTGAAAAAACTATACGAAAAAGATAGCCAGATAGAAGAAAAAAGATTAGCGAGCATATTATTCGCCTATGAAAAGAAAATCGATATCTGTAAAAACATCCAGAAGGGGAAGGATCCCTGGCGCAAGCAGTACTCCGTTTCCGGAGATTCCGAGCTTTCTGTCAAAGAGGAAGAGTTTGACTACGAACCTGCAAAGGGCAGCGTGAATTAGCAGGGTAATGGCCTCTAATAAAAACTTTATTGACCGGTGACTTGAGGCAAGCACCGGTCTTTTATTTTCAAAAAAGTAATTGACAACTTATAATAGTTAGGCTATACTAACTAATCATAGGAGTTAGTTAAAACTAACTTACTAACGTGGAACAGGCCTTCCTTATCTGGTAATCATATTTTACAGAACAATAACCAAGCTGTTTCATGACATCTCTATATTTCATTTTGCGGCCTCGCTCCATTTTGGGGCGGGGCAACTTACATATTGGAGGAAACTAGAATGAAAACAATAACCGAATGTAAAGAGGGAGCAGAAATTAGAATTAGCAGGATTACGGGCGAGTTGCGATTTGTTAATCGTGCAGTATCAATCGGCCTGACGCCGGGCTCACGTGCAGAGATAATTAAGAACAGAAAGAATAGACCTCTGCTTGTATATTCCAGGGATACTATGATTGCTCTTAATCACAGGGAATGTGAAAACATTTATGTAGAAGAGGTGTAAAAGTGGTAGATAAGAAAGTAACAGTAATCGCCTTGTTAGGGCAACCAAATTCCGGTAAGTCTACATTATTTAATGGACTGACTGGCCTCAGACAGAAGGTTGGGAATTGGCCGGGAAAGACAGTTGAAAAGAGAGAGGGTAGCTTCACCCGAAATGGAAAAGAATACCTTGTTGTGGATCTTCCCGGTTCATATAGCCTTTCTGCCAACTCCGATGAAGAGGTAATCACAAGGGACTATATCACATCAGGAAATGCTGATGTGATCTGTATTCTGGCAGATAGTTCACAGCTTGAGAGAAGTTTATATATGGTGGCTGATTTTGCAGGGATTAAAGTCCCTTGTTTTTTAGTTCTAAACATGAAGGATGTTGCAGAGGAGCAGGGGAAAGCCATCAATCCCAAGATTATTGAAGAAAAGTTGGGGGTTCCGACCATTTTGTTTTCTGCAACGGATAAAAAGAAATATGGGCAGCTTTATGAAGCTTTGGATAAAGCTTGCAGTGAGAAAACCATTCTTAAGTCAGAAAAGCTAGAGGAGAGAATGAATCAAATCGCTGCCGAAGAAGAGATAGAAAAAGATAATTCTACCGAATTACAGGGTGTGGCAACTGCGGGAACCAATAGAATTATTAAAGAAGGAGAAGCAAAGTTTGCTTGGATAGATGAACTTCTTGATGGAGCGGTTACATCCAAGCCCCGGAGTACAGGCCTTAGCAAACTGGACAGGATTTATACCCATAACTTTTGGGGTAAACCTGCGGTTGTTGGAACCATAATCCTTGGACTTATTCTATCATTTATTCCCGCACTTCCACTAATGGGCATTGGCTCTCTCATCGGTTACCTTCCTGCGCCAGCAGAAGAAGCTTTGCTTAATATGGGGTGTCCTGCTTTTATAGCAGCCTTCCTGACTGATGTCATCATAAGATCTCTCGGATTCATAGTGCAGATGCTGGGATTCGTCTTTGGTGTAACTTTAATATTCGGACTTCTGGAAGAGGTAGGAGTTATGGCTCGCATATCCTATGTCTTTGATAATACCATGGCCAAGCTTGGCCTTCAGGGAAAGTCTGTAATGCCTTTCCTGGTAAGCTTTGGTTGCACCATGGGAGGAGCGGCAGGATCCAGGGTTATCGATAACTGGGGCCAAAAGGTACTTACCATCGCCCTTGCTTGGGCAGTGCCCTGTGGCGCAGCTTGGGCAATCGTTCCAATGCTTTCCACTGTTTTCTTTGGTGCTTGGATGCCGGTGATAATAATCGCAATCCTACTTGTAATGCTTCTTCATATGTGGATTACAGCTAAAATCTTTTCGCCATCTCTGGTAAAGAAGGAAGACAGAATTGGAATGATAATGGAGCTTCCTCCTTACCATAAACCCAAATGGGGAGCACTTTTAAGATATGTTTTCGGAAGAACCAAGGATACATTCTTTAGAGTTATTAAAGTCATCTTCCTGGTGGCATCAGTGTTCTGGCTTCTTTCATATTCCTTTGATGGAGGAGATGTGACAGGAAGCATTCTGTATAAGATCGGACATGCAATCGAGCCGGTAACAAAGGTCTTTGGAATGGGATGGCAAACCTTTATGGCCTTCATTGCATCTTCCCTTGGAAAGGAAGGAGCAATAGGAGTTCTTGCAACCATATTCACGGGAGAGGGCAGCCTTTCCATTAGCGCACTTATGGGCGGCGCAAGGCCGGATAACTTAAATGCTATTTTGACTTCCAATGTATCAAAGCCTGAGGCCCTTGCTCTGATTTTTGCCATGACATTTAACATGCCTTGCATCGTTGCTCTTGCGGCAACATATCAGGAAACCCACTCCGCCAAGTGGACTGCAAGGATTGCTATCTACTATACATTGACGGCTCTCATAATAGCGGGAATTGCATTTAGGGTTGGAACCTTGATTTGGTAGCGGGCTTTAGGATAGGACATCCTGCTTAAGGAGAAGAAATGGAAGAATTAATTGAACTATTAAAGGACGGCAAGTCCAGATCCCTTGAGATGCTGGCAGATGAGCTTAACCAGCCTGTAGAAAATATTAAGCGCAGCATCGAATTTTTAGAGAAGATGGGGATTATAAAAAAAGTTGATATGAACATAAATACAGGTGGATGCAATAGTTGCAGTGGATGCAGCGTAAAAAGCAAGGGGGCAGGGACTAATGAAAATGGCAGCAAAGATTCTCAGTCCAAGCCCCAGGCTGCATGCCAGGGTTGTATGCCTGAAGGAGGGTTTCAGAATATGGGAACCATCTGGGAGGTTAGCGAAAGGAAGTAAGGAGGGGAAGAAATGGGAGAAAAAGATTTCCTCGTTATAAGCGGACTGAAAAAGTCCTATGGAGAAGGTGAAAGCAAACAGGAGGTTCTGAAGGACCTGAATATATCTGTAAGCAAGGGAGAGTTTTGTGTGCTTCTTGGGCCATCAGGTTCGGGAAAGTCTACTTTGCTTAATATTATCGGAGGAATAGATAGCGCTGATGATGGGTTTGTTTCAATTAATGGAGACAAGCTTAAGGACATGGATGACAAGGCCCTTACCCTTTACAGAAGGAAGCACCTTGGCTATGTTTTTCAGTTATATAATCTGATTCCCAATTTGAATGTTAAGGAGAATATTGAGGTTGGTGCATATCTATCGGATAAGCCTCTTGATATAGATGAGCTCCTTCATACTCTGGGCCTTTGGGATCATAGGCATAAGCTACCCAACCAGCTTTCCGGCGGACAGCAGCAGAGAACGTCCATCGGAAGGGCCATAGTTAAGAACCCGGATATACTGCTTTGCGATGAACCAACGGGAGCCTTGGACTATAACACATCAAAAGAAATCCTGAAGCTTATAGAAGATGTGAATCAAAAATACGGAAACACAGTAATCATGGTTACCCATAATGGCGCTATTCAGGATATGGCTGACCATGTGATTAAACTAAGAGACGGCAAGGTTAGAAGCGATAGCTATAACGAGAATAAGATAAGCGCCGAAGCACTTGATTGGTAGGTGGTTAAGTTGAGAAGTCCGCTGAAAAAGAGAGTGCTGAGAGATCTAAAAAAAGACTGGATCAAATATCTGGTCTTGCTTGTTTTGATGTCATTTATGATTGGACTCGCATCAGGCGTCTTTGTTGGAAATGACAGCATGATGGCCTCCATAGATGAGTCATACGAGAAATACAATATAGAAGATGGGCATTTTGAATTAAAGGACAAGCCCACAAAGGAACTCCTGGATTATTTCCGTGAAGAGGTGAAAGTCTACCAACAATACTATAAAGACGCTACAGAAGAAATCGTCGGAAGAGATGACTACGATGGAAGCGCACGCATTTTTATTGTGAGAGATGAAGTGAACCTTCCTTGCATAATGGAAGGAAGGCTTCCGGAAAAGGATAAGGAAATCGCCATCGATAGAGCCCACGGTGACAACAATAATATTGGCCCGGGAGACAAGCTAAAGATTGATGGAATAGATTATGAAATCGTTGGACTTGTAGCATCCTCCGATTACAGCTGCTTATTTAAAAACAATTCCGACATCATGTTCGATGCGGTTACCTTTGATATTGCATTCATGACGGAAGAAGGCTGGGACAGGGTTAAAGAAAACCCCAAATACCAGTATGCCTATAAATATGATGCACCACCAATTGACGATATCCAGGACAAGGAATGGTCCGACGAACTGGTGGAAAAACTTGCGGTAATTGCTGTAACCGGCGGCTATACATCCAGCAAAGACGAGGCGGAGGAATTAGAGGAAAACATAGATAACTGGACGGCTATCTTGGAGGAAGCAGAGGACTACGCAGATGATTTGAAAAAAAGGGGAGAAGCCCTTGAAGAAAGAGGAGAGGAACTAAAGGGAAGAGAAGAGGAGTTGATTGGAAGGCAGGCATATCTCCAGGAAATGCAGGCACGAATCATGGCAGGAGACCCTGCTGCTCTTTCGGAAGCAGCAAACCTTCAGGCAGAAGGAGAAGCTCTTCAGAAGGATGCAGAGGCTCTTCAAAGCGATGCAGACAATCTGCAGAAGGAGGCGGATGCCCTCCAAGAAGAAGCGGATGAGTTTGCAAAAAGAGAAGATGAGCTTAATGAGCTGGTGGATAAGCTGGAAGCCCTGGAGCCTTACGAGGACAATATGAACGAGCTGGTGGACTTTGTCCCGGGATATGCAAACCAGTCAATTAAGTTTGCGGCCAACGACCTTGGCAAGGACCAGGCCATGATGAATGTGCTTGTATATATCTTTATCGCCGTGCTTGCCTTTGTTTTCGCCATAACCACAGGAAACAAAATCAGAGAAGAGGCGGCCATTATCGGAACCCTTAAGGCTACGGGATATACCAAAGGAGAACTTATAAGATTTTATATGTTGATTCCCGTGGTGATTACTTTAGTGGCTTCTGTAATCGGAAATATCTTGGGTTACACCTATTTTAAAGACGTTGCGGTTTCTCTCTATTACAACTCATATAGCTTGCTTAAGTTTGAAACTCTGTGGAATCCCAAAGCCTTTCTCATAA
The DNA here is from genome assembly GCA_905236895.1 of uncultured Peptostreptococcaceae bacterium. Taxonomy (GTDB): domain Bacteria; phylum Bacillota; class Clostridia; order Peptostreptococcales; family Anaerovoracaceae; genus Eubacterium_B. Next base: position 7,226 of record CAJOQI010000075.1, read on the forward strand.
CCACTTTGATCCCACTGGCTCTTATGGTGATAGTTAACTTCATAGTTATCAATAGGCTCCTTAGGCTATCTCCTATGAAGTTCCTGCGCAGAGATTTAAGCACATCCAAGAAAAAGAAGGCGGCAAGGCTTCCGAGTTTTAAGTTTCTTAATCGCTTTAGACTCAGGATTCTAATTCAGAATAGATTCGACTATCTAACTCTTTTCCTTGGAATCCTGTTCATAATGATACTCCTTGGATTCTCCATTGGTCTTCCGGAAACCATCGATAACTACAAGGGCATAGTTACGGAAAATGTAATGGCGGATTATCAGACGGTTTTAAAGGATTATGAGAATGAGGACGGAAATATCATAGAAACCAAAACCGAAGGAGCGGAGAGATTCTCCACCACATCCCTCGTAACCATAGACGGAGTTAGGGAAGGAGAAAGTATATCAGTTTACGGTTATGAAGAAAATAGCAAGTATTTCTCTTTTGCTTCGTCGGTGGAACTGGTGGATGAACTTAAGCTGAGGGATAAGGAAGTATACATATCAACGCCTTTCCATGAGAAGTTCGGGTATGACACGGGGGACGAGATTACCCTAAAAGAAAAATACTCTCATAAGAAATATACCTTTGTTGTGAAAGGTGTTTACGAATTCCCGACGGGTCTTGCGGTGTTCATGCCAAATGAAGCTTTTAACAAAACCTTTGATGAGGATGAAGGAGCTTTCAGCGGATATCTGTCTAACAAAGAAATTAAGGACATCGATGATGATCAAATATATATGACTATCACCAAGGATGACATGATGAGCCTGGCCAGGCAACTGGACCACTCTATGGGAGGCTTTGCTGACTATATTTCCTGGGCATGCTTAATTATGGGCATCCTGGTTATGTATCTTCTAACAAAGCTCATCATAGAAAAGAATGCGGTTTCCATTTCCATGGTTAAGGTTCTTGGTTATACCAACGGAGAAATAAACAGTCTATACATAAGGCTTACCACGGTGGTTACCATTATTCTGACAATCGTCGGTGCCCTTGCTAGCATTGTGCTTCTGGGCTATCTCTTCAAATTGGTTATGTACGGTATGGAGGGATGGTTCGATCTCTTTATCAGCCCCCAGGGAGTTGTAAAGATGATACTTATAGTTCTGGCTGCATATATTGTCGTTTCATATTTGGACATGCGCCACATAAAGAAGATTCCTCTTACGGAAGCACTTAAAAATGTAGAGTAATCGGAAAGGAGGCTGGGCTTTGCCTGAAGAATTGATTATTAAGCATTGCTCTCCAACGCTGGCCGGCCTAAAGTCCGGAAGCATGTTTTCTGTGACTTTTGATAGTGACGTAGAAATGGTGACGGCGCTGAAGGAAATGAATGGGATCTTAAAGGAAAAAGGGCTTAAGGCCATTCCTTTTAAGAAGAATGAAACAAGATATCTCATTTACATATATAGACCCTCCCATCTTATTGAGGAGTTAAAAACTCCGAGGGCCGAAGCGATACTAAAGTCGCTTGGATATGAAGTTGGCAATCTCCCTAAATGTCTATCGGAATTAGCGAGGAGAATAAAAGATGATAAGGATTTTCCCCATGAAATAGGGTTGTTCCTCGGCTATCCACCGGAGGATGTTTCGGGATTTATAGACTATAAATGCGGAACAGGTGCCTGCGGTGGCGAGCCTAAATGCAATGGTTGCTGGAGAGTCTTTGGTGACAAAGAGACGGCAGAAAGAAAGTTTAATCAATATAAGAAATGCACCAGAGTTTATTCGGAGGTGTACAAACAAGGTAGATCCCTAGACAAGCTTATTGTTCCAAGCAAGGAGCAGGCTTAGGCTTAGGATTAAATAAACAGTTTTTTATAGGAGGAAAAAATAATGAGTAAAGTAGCAGTAGTATTTTGGAGTGGAACAGGTAACACCAAGATGATGGCAGATGCAGTAGCTGAAGGTGCAAAGGGAGCCGGTGCTGAGGTTTCTATCCTTGGTCCATCTGAATTCAATGCGGATATGGTCGCTGAATTTGATGCTATCGCTTTTGGTTGCCCGGCAATGGGAGCAGAGGTTCTGGAAGAAAACGAGTATGAGCCAATGTTTACAGATGTTGAGGCCGTTTTAAGCGGAAAGAAAATTGCTCTCTTTGGTGCCTATGGCTGGGGAGATGGTCAGTGGATGAGAGATTGGGAAGACCGCTGCAAGGCTGCAGGTGCAAAGCTTGCAACAGAAAGCGTTATGTCCAATGAGACTCCAACAGACGCTGTTCTTTCAGAATGCAAATCATTGGGAGGCATGCTGGCATAGCAGTAGTTAAACAGGTAAACCAATATGAAGGATAAGAAAAGAAACTTATTATCTTGGATATTGGAATTCGCAGGGAGGAAGCGAGCCTTCTTTGGAGGAAGCATCCTCCTTGCCATTTTTGGCGTTGCGGCGTCATTTATTCCATATCTAATAATTGCAGATATAGTTAAGGAACTTTTGGCAGGGAATACAGACTGGCAGTTCTTTCTGGGAAGAGTAATCCTAATAGGAGTTTGCTGGATTGCGCGAGTAACTCTCCATACGCTGTCCACATCTCTATCCCATATAGCTACATTTAATGTGCTTGGTGGAATAAGAACCCAGCTTTGCGAGAAGCTATATAGCATACCCCTGGGTTCTGTCCTTGACGACCACAGCGGGACTTACAAAAACATCATCGTGGAAAGAGTAGATTCCATGGAAACAACTCTGGCCCATATCGTGCCGGAGTTTACGGCGAACCTTCTTCTTCCTTTAGTGATGTTTGTTTATCTTCTCGCACTGGATTGGAGACTGGGACTGGCAAATCTTGTCGGCGCAGTCATCGGCCTTGTCTGCATGACCATCATGATGATGAAGAGCAGGGGCAAGTTCGAGCTAACCGTTCAAAAAACAAAGAAGCTAAACGACACCGCAGTTGAATACATAAACGGAATAGAGGTCATCAAAGCATTCGGAAAGTCCAAGAGCTCCTACGAGAAGTTTGTAATCGCAGCAAAGGAAGGCGCCGATTGCTTTATCGATTGGATGAGAGAATGCATCTGGTGGCAGGCAGGAACTATGACATTTCTTCCCGCCACATTTCTGGGTGTGCTTCCCATAGGTCTCCTCCTTGTGAAGGCAGGAAGCCTAAGCGCCGTGGATTTCATAACCGGAGTGATTCTTTCCGCAGGCCTTATAACTCCTCTCGTTGTCGCCTTTTCATATATGGATGACATTCTAAAGATGAAAACAATCTTTGGTGAAGTGACAGAGATCCTAGAGAGAAAAGATATGGTGAGACCGGAGAGCATTACGGAAACGCCCAAAGGTTCCGACATCACTTTGACGGAGGTGCATTTTACCTACAAAGACAAAGAAGTTCTTCACGGTGTAAATATGGAAATCAAGCAAGGTGAGGTAAGTGCCATAGTTGGACCATCGGGATCCGGAAAGAGCACCATCGCAAGGCTCATCGATTCCTTGTGGGATGTGGACTCCGGCGAGATCACCTACGGTGGAGTGAACATCAAAGATTTGCCGCTGGACTATTACATGAGCCAAATCGCCTATGTATCCCAGGATAATTTCTTGTTCGACATGTCCGTAAAAGAGAATATCCGGCTGGGCAAAGAAGGCGCCTCCGATGAAGAGGTAATTGAAGCCGCCAAGAAATCCGGCTGTCATGATTTCATCATGGAACTGGAAAATGGATACGACACAATCGTTGGCGGAGCCGGCGGACATCTATCAGGCGGTGAAAGACAAAGAATATCCATTGCAAGGGCCATGCTAAAGGATGCCCCTGTAGTAATTCTGGATGAAGCGACTGCATATACGGATCCGGAAAACGAAGCCCTGGTTCAGTCCAGCGTTGCCAAGCTGGTGCAAGGGAGAACCTTGATAGTAATAGCACATCGCCTTTCCACCATAGTTGACGCGGATAAGATATTCGTCATCGCCGACGGAAATGTGGCAGCGTCGGGAAAACACGACGAGCTCTTGAGTACATGCGAGCTCTACAGGAACATGTGGGAAGCCCATAGCTATGCAAGAGATAAGGATGATGACATAGAAAAGGAGGGTGCATATGTTTGAGATGATTAGGAAATTCTTTAACTTCTGCACCGAAGAGAATAAAAGAAAATTTCACATATCAGTTTTCCTCGGTGTGCTGGAAGCGATATTTACCGGAATGCGAATACCTGCAGCATATGTAGCGATAAAGGCATTGCTTAATAATACCTTGGATAATAAGACCATACTTATTGTCGCAGGAATAATGCTGTTCTGCACCATCGGCAAGACTATAGTTAATCGTCATTCTCAGATGTTACAAACGGAAGGCGGATACAATACATGTTCAGGGAAACGTATTGAAATAGGTGAGCATCTAAGATATCTTCCCATGGGTTATTTCAATGATACCAGCCTGGGACATATAACCTCCGTCACTACCAATACAATGGAGGTTTTGGCTGATATTGCTACAAGAGCAATAATAATGATCCTTCAAGGAGGAATTTCAACCATAGTTATTGCGCTGTTCCTCTTTATGTTTGATTATCGAATGGGGTTAATTGGTCTTGTGGGGATAGGTATTTTCTCCCTTGTGAACAGATGGACCAATAGAAGTGTAGCCAAGGTAGCAGATGAAAAGATAACCACTGACAAAGATATGGTCGGTGTTGTCTTGGAATATATTCAAGGGATTGCTGAAATTAGAAACTATAACATAATCGGCAGAAACAATTCCAGAATACAGGATGCCATAGAAAGAAAAAAGAATATGGATATTAAGGCTGAAATCGCTGCTATACCTGCGGTGGGTGTTCAGATGCTTGTTTGTAAACTTACCGGAGTTGCTATAGTAGGTGCTTCGCTTTACTTCTACTTGAACGGAAGCCTGGACCTTGTTTATACCATAGTGATGCTTCTTTGTTCCTTCATGATTTTTGAGTCATTGGATATTGCGGGCATTTACACTGCGCTGCTCCGCATAATCGGAAAATGCGTAGATCTGGCCAATGAGATACTTGAAATTGAGCAGATGGATATCGACGGAGAAGACATAACACCGGCAACCCGTGACATTCATCTGGAGCATGTTGACTTTGCTTATGAGAATAGAAAAATCATCGATGATGTAACGCTGGACATCAAAGAAGGAACAACCACCGCTATAGTAGGACCTTCCGGGGGAGGCAAGACCACTATCACTTCTCTCATTGCCAGATTCTGGGATGTGGATAAAGGCGAAGTCACTCTGGGCGGAAGGAATGTAAAGGACTATAGCTTTGATTCTTTGATGGAGAACTTCAGTTTCGTATTCCAGAGAGTCTATCTCTTCGAAGACACCATCATGAACAATATTCGCTTCGGAAAGCCCGATGCCAGCCTGGAGGAAGTTGTAGAGGCTGCAAAGAAAGCCGCTTGCCACGACTTCATCATGGCCCTTCCCGATGGCTACGACACAATGGTTGGTGAAGGCGGAGCAAGCCTCTCCGGCGGTGAGAAGCAAAGAATCGCCATCGCAAGAGCGATCATGAAGGACGCTCCCATTATCATTCTGGACGAAGCAACAGCAAATGTGGATCCGGAAAATGAAAAGGAGCTTACTCAGGCCATAGAAAACCTGACCAAGGAAAAAACTATTATCATGATTGCCCACAGGCTTAAGACCGTTAGACATGCGGATCAGATCGTTGTTATAGACAAAGGAAAGATTGTCCAGAAGGGCAAGCATGAAGACCTTATAAAAGAAGAGGGCATTTACAAGAACTTTGTTCAGGGAAGGCAGCAGGCTGTCAGCTGGAAGCTCGCATAAATAAACTCGTATAGACAAATAAAAGAAATGCAAAAAGGAGAAAGACAAAAATGGAAAAGAAAAAACTAACAGCTAAGGATTTCATTACAGTTGGAATATTCACTGCAATCATATTTGTGTTGGAGTTCGCCTGCGGCATGCTGGGCTTCATTCACCCTTATATTGTTGCATCATATGTAATCTTGATTCCAATAGTTGGAGCTATACCGATGATGCTCTTTTATACCAAGGTAGAAAAGTTCGGGATGATAACCATAATGTCCATATTAATTGCCATCATCATGTTTGTAACGGGAGTGGGATATCTTGGTGCACCACTTATTATCATTGCGGGCATCGTTGCTGATTTGATTGCAAAATCAGGGGGATATAAGAGCTTCAAGAAAACCGTAATAAGCTATGGCATATTCTGCCTGTGGATCTGCGCCAATTATTTCCCGGTAATAGTCACCGCAGAATCCTATAGAAAGGATTTGCTGGCAGGAGGCTTCTCTTCAGAGTACTGCGATAGCCTTTTTGCGGCTATTAATTCCAAAACTATAGTTGTACTTCTTATACTTTGCTTTGTGTTCGGATGCATTGGAGCATATATAGGTAAGGCTGTAGTGAAGAAGCATTTTGAAAAAGCAGGGATAGTATAAATGAGTCGTAGGCTGGATCCAAGAACCAAACTTTATATGGTATTTATCGTATCGGCCATCGTCATGATGACAGCCACAACGCCCTTCCTATGGGCAGTGAGAATTGTAATGACGATGGTTCCGATACTTCTTCTTGTAATTGAAAAACGATATGCAAGCGCATTTCGTTTTTTTGCTTTGTATATTGTGGCTCTTGCGTTGACATTTTTTTATTTGTCCGAGGAATCCACCGGGGTGTTTGAAGCAATTCTTACGGGATACTGCGGAATCATAGCGCAGTTTCTTCCGGCTATGATTACCGCCTGGTATATGATCAGAACGACCAAGATCAACGAGTTCATGTCTGCAATGCAGAAACTTAGGGTGCCGGACGGAATTGGAATCTCCCTGGCAGTAGTGATGCGTTTTTTTCCAACAATCAAAGAAGAATATGCCTCAATCAGAGACGCCATGAGAATGAGAGCCCTCACCTTTGGAAGGGGGAACATAGTTAGGATGGTGGAGTATCGCATGATACCACTTTTGTTTTCCTGCGTAAACATAGGTGACGAGCTCTCTGCGGCAGCTCTTACAAGAGGGCTTGGCGGCAAAGTAAAGAGAACCAGTGTGGTTGAACTACGGTTCGGCGTGATGGACTATTTACTTATGCTCTTTTTTACGGTGGCAACGGTCATCTTTATTGGCTTTAAGTATTTTAAATAATCTGCAGTGGACGTGATTGATGAACAGCATTATAGAAATAAAAAACGTAAGTTTTAAATATAAAGGTTCAAACGAAAGCTTGTTGGATAATGTGTCCCTTTCGGTTAATCAAGGAGAGACACTTCTTCTTTGCGGTCCATCGGGATCCGGAAAGACCACTATTATCAGGCTTATTAATGGACTAATACCTCATTATTACCAGGGTGAGATTTCCGGTGAGGTAGAGGTACTTGGAAGGAATATAAAAGAGACCGAACTTTATGACTTGGCGGGAATTGTTGGTACCGTATTTCAGAACCCCAGGAGTCAGTTCTTTTCTGTTGATACAGATGGAGAAATTGTTTTTGGACCTGAGAACATTGGCTTGGACCCAAAGGTAATAAAAGAAAGGTCAAATCATGTAGTTTCTGAAATGAAGCTCGAGAAACTTCTTGGCAGAAGTCTCTTTGAATTGTCCGGAGGGGAGAAACAAAAAATTGCTTGCGCATCAGTCTCCGCCCTTCTTCCGGATATTATCCTACTTGATGAACCTTCATCAAACTTGGATTGGAGTGCAATAGCGGATTTAAGGGAAAGCATCGAAAGATGGAAGAGTCAAGGGAAAACCATCGTTATATCTGAACATAGATTGTGGTATCTTGCCGGATTAATTGACCGAGTTATATATATGGACGAGGGCAATATAAAGAGTGAGTGGAGAGGCGAAGAGTTTGAATCCTTTGATGAAGACACCATAAAAGACCTTAAGTTAAGACCCACCATGCTTGAAGAAAGATTGATAAATAGTTTTAGTGATGCTAACCATCCTCCATTTGAAAGTGATTCATTGGGGGGATATGAGCTTAAGGATTTTTACTTTGCCTATAAAGAAAAACCATATATATTTCGAAAGAAGTCTTTCTCGCAGGCGGACGGTGATTTGCTGGATTTAAACATACCTGAGCTGGTGCTGCCTTCGCAAAGCATAATTGGAATCATTGGAGAAAACGGAGCGGGGAAATCAACTTTCTTAAGATGTTTATGTGGCTTGGAAAATGACTGCGGGGGAGTCGTCATCAAAGAGGGCAAAGAGTACGCAGGCAAGAAAAGATTGTCCTTAAGTTATATGGTTATGCAGGATGTTAATCATCAGCTGTTTACGGATAGTGTGAAAGCTGAGGTTCTTCTTTCCATGAAAGAAGAGAATGAAGAGCGTTGCTATGAGATTTTGGATAGCCTGGGAATTCTGGAGTTAAAGGATAAACACCCCATGGCGCTTTCCGGCGGCCAAAAGCAGCGTGTAGCCATTGCATCCGCCTTGGCGGCGGAGGCAGATCTTATTCTCCTTGATGAACCAACATCGGGACTGGACTATTCTCACATGGTGAAGGTCGCAAAGCTTTTGCAGAAACTTGCGGAGGATGGAAAGACGGTGCTGGTTTCCACCCACGACCCTGAGCTAATAGAAATATGCTGCACTCATGTGCTTAGGCTGGAAAAAGGTAAGGGTGAGATCTTCGAAATGGGAGTAAGAGATTAATATGTACTGGGATAGAGTCGCAAAGTTTTATGATCTCTTCGAAGGGATTCTTAACAGAAAGGTTTATGAAGAAACAGGAAGGCGTGTTGCTGAGGAAATCGATTCCGGCGACATAGTATTGGAGTGCGCCTGCGGCACCGGAGCAATAAGTAAATACATTGCAGCAAAGTGTGAGCATCTTACTGCCACGGACTTTTCAGGGAAGATGCTTCAGCAGACCGGGCGGAAACTTCAAGCTTGGAGAGCAAATTGATTTACCAATAGGAGAGTGACTGAATGTTTGACAAACGGCTGATGGAAATGTGTCCGGAAAGCAAAAAATATATTGCGGGGAATATCATTCTTCAATTTTTGGAGCTCTGTTTAAATGTGGTGATGATTATAGCCATAGCTTTTTCCGTGGAGAAACTATATGAAAGGCGCTGGGGAGTAGCGGATTTAAGTCTTCCCTTTGTTATCATATTAATCACTGTATTCCTTAGATTCTTTACAACCAAATACGCTCTTAGGATGAGCTATCTGGCATCACGCACCGTTAAGCGTGTAATGAGGGAGAAGATATATGCCAAGCTTCTTCACCTGGGGACTTCATATAGAGAGCATATTACAACGGCGGAGCTTGTTCAGGAATCGGTGGAAGGTGTGGATCAGCTTGAAAGCTATTTCGGTCAGTATGTTCCCCAATTCTTTTACGCCTTTATGGCGCCCATTGCGTTGTTTTTCCTCTTTGGCTTTGGTGGAAGCTGGAGGGTAGCGGCGGTTCTTTTAATATGCGTTCCTCTAATCCCAGGAGCCATCATCATGGTCCAAAAAATCGCGAAGAAGATTCTGGCCAAATACTGGGGGAGATATACCCAACTCGGTAGCACCTTCCTGGAAAATCTTCAGGGAATGACAACCCTAAAAATCTATCAGGCCGACGAACAAAAGAACATAGAAATGAATCAGGAATCCGAGGAGTTTCGCAAGATCACCATGGCGGTCCTAACCATGCAGCTAAACTCCATTACCATTATGGACTTTGTTGCCTATGGTGGAGCAGCCCTTGGGATTCTCCTTGCAACAAAGGGATTCATATCAGGAGAAATGGGACTTGCCAATGTGATTTTTATGATTCTTCTTTCTGCGGAATTCTTTCTTCCAATGCGAAGGCTGGGAAGCTATTTTCACGTTGCCATGAACGGAATGTCGGCAAGCGACAAGATTTTTAAATTCCTGTCAGAAGATGAGTCCGAAGCGAAAAGGGAAACAGCTTTCGGTGGTGACATCGAAATCAAAAACCTGCACTTCTCTTACGAAGAAGGCCGCGAGATTCTGAAAGATATCAATATGTCCATTCCCAAGGGCAGCTTCATTGGAATAGTCGGAGAATCCGGTAGTGGAAAGTCTACGATCGCTTCTTTAATCACATCCAGGAATAGAGTAGGAAAGGGAAGCATCACAATCGGAGGAAAGAATATAAATAACATCAGCGAAGAAAGCTTGATGAAGTCCGTAACATATATTGGCTTCGGCTCGGTTTTCTTTAAAGGCACGGTTAGAGAGAATCTTTTGCTGGCGGATCCGGTGGCTTCTGACGAAAGGCTTTGGCAGGTTCTTTCGGACTCTGCTTTGGCAGGCTTCTTTAAAGGAGAAAAGGGACTGGATACTTTCCTCCTGGAGAGTGCCTCGAATCTTTCCGGCGGTCAAAGGCAGCGCCTTGCCTTGGCTCGGGGAATCCTTCACGATTCGCCCATTTACATTTTTGATGAGGCAACAAGCAACATCGACATTGAAAGTGAAGAAACAATACTAAAACAGATACAGATTATTGCCGCAGAAAAGACGGTGATAATGATTTCCCATAGGCTGGCCAATGTGAGAAACGCCGACCGGATTTATGTTATGGAGTCCGGCGCTGTCGTGGAAGAAGGCACCCATGAAGAACTACTTTCCGCCGGAGGGACCTATGCGCACCTCTGGGAAACCCAGGCCGCCCTTGAAAACTACGGAAGGGAGGGCAGATAAATGAAAAACCAAAGTAAGGCAAAAATCCTCTTCCGAATGCTTGAGCTGGTAAAACCACTAAGCGGATTTATGATCTTTGCTATTCTCATGGGTACAGCAGGATTCTTGTGCGCTCAGTTCATTCCCATCCTGGGAGGATATGCAGTGCTCTATGGACTAGGCATAGATATACCAATTTCGCTAACTATTATCTGGACAGTGCTAATCGTAATCGCTCTTCTTCGGGCCGTGCTAAAGTTCGCTGAGCAAAGAACCAATCACTATATTGCCTTTACCTTGCTGGCAATTATAAGGGATAAAGTATTCAAGGCCCTTAGAAGGCTTTGTCCTGCCAAACTTGAGGGAAGAGATAAGGGTGATCTTATTTCTCTCATAACATCCGATGTGGAGCTTCTGGAAGTCTTTTATGCTCATACGGTTTCGCCAATTTGCATTGCATTTTTGGTAGAACTAATCATGGTTGTTTTTATTGGGTCCTTCCATTGGAGCCTTGGGTTATTGGCGCTCGCTGCGTTTATATCTGTCGGAGTAATTCTGCCTCTAATAATATCAAAGCGAAGCGGAACCCTTGGGGACGAGCTTCGCCGGGATAATGGCGAGCTTAGTGCCTACATGCTTGAAAACATCCGCGGCCTGGATGAAACCATTCAATACGCCGCAGGGAGTAAACGGCTAAAGGGTCTCACAGATAAGACTAATGAACTATCAAAGAAGCAAGGGAACCTCAATAAGCTTATGGGGGTCAACATGGCTCTTGCCAATAGCATTATTCTCTTCTTTGATATTGCAATGCTGGCCCTGGCAGCCGCGCTTTATGCCGGCGGGAAGGTGGACTTTGATGGATTAGTTATTCCTTTGATAGCACTGATGTCATCCTTTGGACCGGTGACAGCCCTGGCCAATCTGGGAACAACCCTTCAGGCAACAGTCGCATCCGGAGCAAGAGTCCTGGCTGTCATAGACGAGGAGCCAGAGACAGAGGATGTGATAGGAAAGGAAGAAGTTGCTTTCTCCGGTGCGGCATTGGAGAGTGTTCGTTTTTCCTACGGCGGAGAAGCTGTTCTTAAAGGCACCTCTGTCAGCTTTCCGGAGAATCGAATTGTTGGAATTGTGGGGAAGAGCGGATGCGGAAAATCAACTATGTTAAAGCTTCTTATGAGGTTCTGGCGAGCTACCGAAGGAAGGGCATCCATCTCCGGAGTTAGCGTAGATGAAATCAATACTGCAAACCTTAGGAAGATGGAAAGCTATATGACCCAGGAAACTCAGCTCTTCAAGGACACCGTTTCCGGGAATATTCGCATTGCCAAGCAAGATGCCACTAAGGAGGAAATAGAGGAGGCATGCAGGAAGGCTTCCATACACGATTTTATCATGACCCTACCCAAGGGTTATGACACAGAGGTAGGGGAACTTGGAGAGACCCTCTCAGGAGGTGAAAGGCAAAGGCTTGGCCTTGCCAGGGCATTTCTCCACGATGCTCCCTTTATGCTTTTGGATGAACCCACCAGCAATTTAGACAGTCTCAATGAGGCGGTGATTTTAAAATCACTGAAGGAAGAAGCAAAGGGAAAAACTATTGCACTAGTTTCCCATAGAAAATCCACGGCTCGGATTGCAGATGAATTAATAGAAATGAAAAATGGAAAGATGTCATGAAACATGTTCAAACAAGCGTGTACAGAAAGGACGGAGAATTTATGAACATGAAAAGAATCGTTTTTGCAGCACTTGGACTAATATGTTTTGGACTTGGCACGGTAGGTGTCTTCCTGCCGATACTTCCAACCACACCATTTTATTTACTTACTTTATTCTTCTTTGCCAATAGCTCGGAAAAACTCCACACCTGGTTTCTCGGAACCAATCTCTACAAGAAGCATCTTGATTCCTTTGTTAAAAAGCGGGGAATGCTTCTATCTACCAAAATATCAATTATCGCCACTGTTACTTTGTTGATGTGCTTCGGCATCTTTATGATGGGGCGAAAAGGCATATGGATTCCCTGCATTATCCTTGGGGTGGTGTGGCTCTTCCATATCCTCTACTTTGCTTTACGTGTAAAGACAATTTCAGAAGAGGAGATAGATTAATTGACAAAGTGGTTGCTGGCGAAACGAGCATGTGAGTCCTAAATAGACGGAGATTTCAGTTTATGATAAGCTAACACCAACATGTGGAATGGAGATTGCCGCAGCAGTGACGTTCTATCAAAGACTGTAATGGACATGGCGTCATTCTGCATTTTTTTTGGACACAAGGTTAGAGGCGGCTAACAAATACTATATAGAATTGGAGGATGTCCACTATGAAGAAACAGGTATTCAGAGTTGGTTCAGATGGTTTTAACGGGGCGTGGTATCCGGCTCCCGGCTGGAGCAGCAGAGGACTTATCATCATGCTCGGCGACAGCTCGGAGGATCGCATGGCCAAGACCGGGGCGAAATGGCTGAATGAACAGG
>CAJOQI010000076.1 GCA_905236895.1 uncultured Peptostreptococcaceae bacterium
AGAAGGGGAACGGAACTTATTAAGCTGGGCCTTGAAGCATATAATAAGAAACTGGGTAAATAAAGATTAGGAAAGTTTTAAGGGCAGCGGGATCCTTTGAAACCCGCTGCCTCATTTTTTAGAGAGGAACCATATTTATAGTGGCCACAAAATTATCACCCTTAATGCAACAGTATTTTTCCATAAAAGAGCAGTATCCGGATTGTATCCTTTTTTACCGCTTGGGGGATTTCTATGAGATGTTCTACGATGATGCTATAGTAGTATCTCGTGAATTGGATTTAACCCTTACGGGAAAGAACTGCGGACAGGAGGAAAGGGCTCCCATGTGCGGAGTTCCTTTTCATGCGGCGGATACTTATATACAGCGCATGGTTGAAAAGGGTTATAAGGTTGCTATCTGCGAGCAGGTGGAGGATCCTGCCGCAGCAAAGGGTCTTGTAAAGAGGGAAGTAATTAAGATTGTAACTCCCGGTACCATTACGGCATCTTCCATGCTGGAGGCGAAGGATAATAATTATCTTCTTTGCTTGTTTAATGAAGGGGAAGGTTTCGGACTTGCTTATACGGATATTTCAACCGGGGAACTGATGGTTATGGAGGAGATAGGAAAAGAAGAGGCCTTAAGCTCCATACTTGACGAGATTGTAAGGATTGATCCCAAGGAGGTATTGGTAAATGGGGTCTTTGAGGATCGGTATGATATAAAGACCATCGAGAGCCTTACGGATTCCTTTGTTCAGGTTCTGGGAAACGAAAGATTCTCCGAGAAAGCATCTACGGAGATAATAGGAGCTGAGCTGGGCAGTAACGCCATATATTCAGGCGGACTGATGGGTAGGCCCTATGGCATCAAAGCCTTGGGTGGTCTGTTATCCTATCTTCTTGAAACTCAAAAGCAGAGCCTCAATCAGTTGGAAAGCTATACCTTCTATCTTCCCGGAGAGAGGATGTCTCTGGATAAGATCAGCTTAAGAAATCTTGAAATCACAGAGACCCTCTACGAGAAAAAGGTTAAGGGATCTCTTCTTGGAATTCTGGATCAAACAAAAACCGCCATGGGTGGAAGGCTGATAAGGAGATGGCTGAGAGAACCATTAAAGGATGTTTCGGCTATTAATCAAAGGCTTGATTCCGTTGAAATAATCAGTGAGAATCCTTTGCTTGAGAATAATATCAAGCTTTCTCTTTCAGAAATCTATGATATGGAAAGATTGGCCGCAAGAATCGTTATGGGCACGGCCAACGGCAGGGATTTTTTGGCTCTTAAGAAGTCCATATATGCTCTTCCGGAGATTAGGGACGGCCTTCTTGGAACGGATGGAGAACTTCTAAACAGATTGGCAATGGAAATATCCGACCTGGATCATGTGGCTGAAACTATTGATGCTGCAATATCCGAAGATGCTCCAATGACCATAAAAGAGGGGGACCTTATTAAGGATGGATTCTCCGCTGAACTTGATGAGCTTAAGGCTTCCATTAAGGATGCAAAGGATTGGATTGCGGGTCTTGAAGTACGAGAAAGAGAGAGAACCGGAATTAAGACCCTTAAGGTGGGATATAATAAGGTCTTTGGTTATTATATCGACGTAACCAGGGTTAATTCAGACTTGGTGCCAGAGGACTATATCAGAAAGCAGACTTTGGTTAATAACGAGAGATATATAACTCCTGAGCTTAAGGATATGGAAAGCCTTGTGCTTAATGCCGAGGCAAAGATCAATAAGATGGAATATGAGATATTCTCTGAAATTAGAAGTGGAATTGAGGACTATATCGGAAGCATAAGGAAGACATCAAAGGCCTTGGCAGAGATAGATGTACTTACTTCCTTTGCTGCAGTTGCAAATAGATATGGATATATTAAGCCTCAGGTAAATGACAGTCTGGAGCTTAAGATTGTAAAGGGACGCCATCCGGTTGTTGAACAGACGGAAAAGGCCGGCTCTTTTGTTTCCAACGATACTTATTTGAATGGGGATGATAGCTCTTTGATGATTATTACCGGTCCAAATATGTCCGGTAAGTCAACATATATGAGGCAAACCGCTTTGATAGTTCTTATGGCCCAGGCGGGGTCCTTTGTTCCCGCAGAGGAAGCGCAGATAGGTGTGGTTGACCATATATTCACAAGAATCGGTGCTTCCGACAATCTATCCCAGGGCCAATCAACCTTCTATGTGGAGATGAGCGAGCTTTCATATATTCTTGGTAATGCGGGACCCAGAAGCCTTATTATCCTTGATGAAATTGGTAGGGGAACCAGTACATATGACGGTCTTTCCATCGCCTGGGCGACGGCGGAATTTCTTTGCAACAAAGAAAGAAGAATAAGGACATTATTTGCAACCCACTATCATGAGCTTACGGTTCTTGAAGAAAGGGTGGAAGGCATAAGAAATCTTAGCGTAGATGTGGCTGAGGAAAACGGAGATATTATCTTCCTCCATAAGATTGTGGAAGGGCCGGCAAGCAAGAGTTATGGTATCCACGTGGCCAAGCTTGCAGGAGTTCCCAGAGAGCTGCTGGATGAGGCAGTTATAAGGCTTTCTAAATTGGAAGATGGTTCCGATCCGGATTTCAGCTATGAAGATGAGGAAGCTAAAAGTGGGGAAGGTTCTTTTTCAATGGCTAAGGAAGAGCCTATTGAAGGGCAGTTATCCTTCTTTGTCCCGGGACGGGGAGATGACCTTATAGAAAGGCTGAAAAACCTTAATCTTATGGAAATAACTCCCTCTCAGGCCATAGGAATATTGGAAGAATTGAAATCTCAGATTGAGGATTGATATAAATGATTAAGGTGCTTGATAAATCCGTGGCGGATAAAATCGCTGCGGGAGAAGTGGTGGAAAGACCTGTATCTATCGTAAAGGAATTGGTTGAGAATTCAATCGACGCTGAGAGTAAAAGCATTACGGTGGAAATAAAGCAGGGCGGAAAAGAATATATTAGAGTTAGTGACGACGGCTTTGGTATTCCTTCTGAGGAAGTATTGACAGCCTTTCTTCGTCATGCCACCAGTAAAATATCAAAGGCTGAAGATCTTAACAACCTAATTACCCTTGGGTTTAGAGGAGAGGCTCTTGCAAGTATTGCTGCTGTATCCAGGGTTGAGCTAATTACCAAAACGGAAGATTCCAATCTTGGAAAGAGACTTCTTATTCACGGCGGTGAGGTGGTAGAGGAATCATCTCTGGGATGTCCCGAAGGCACCACCATGATTGTGACCGATCTTTTCTATAATACACCAGCCAGAAGCAAATTCCTAAAGAGCGACGGTGCCGAAAGCGGTCAGATAATAGACCTAATGGAGAAAATAGCCATAACAAGGCCGGATATAGCTTTTAGGCTTATCAATAACGGCAAGAATATCTTCTCTAGCTCAGGGAAGGGTGATTTGCTTGGGTCTATTGTTTCTGTCTATAAGGACAGGGAATACAGAGATCTGATTCAGCTTGACCATTCCGATGGAGGTATAAGAGTCTATGGATATATCTCCAGGCCACAGATTACCAGGACCAATAGGCGAAGCCAGTATTATTTCGTAAATGGCAGAGTTGTAAAAAGCAGTTTGATGGAAAAAGCCTTGATGTCAGGGTATAAGGAAAGACTGTTTGAAGGCAGATATCCTATAGCATTTCTATTTGTTGAGGTGGAACCCAAGATGCTTGATGTGAATATTCATCCCAATAAGAAGGAAGTTCGATTCTCCGATGAGGTAGCGGTTTCCACAGCAATACGTGATGGTATTGTTGAAGCTTTGGCAGGGGATAGGGCGGTTAGCCAAAAAGAGGATAGGGAAAGAGAAGTAGTCGTAGACAATTTGGGTGAAGGCACCAATAAACTGGAAGAGGATGGGACTGAATATAGGACAGCATCTCAGCTTAGCATCTACGATATTGATGATAAAAAGGTTGAATCAAAAGTTGACATAAATATTTTATTCGCAACTAAAAGAGAGAAATTTTACAAAACTGATATAGTTAACGATAATACTACTTCAGTACATAAAATTGTAAATAAGCCATTTAATTTTGATGAATTAATCTTTATGGATTCAATCTTTGATACCTATATTATGGCTACGGATGAGGATAATTTCTATCTTTTCGATCAGCATGCCTGCCATGAAAGGATCAATTACGAGCGTTTTCTCGACAATTATAATCATGAGAACAGGTCCAACCAGATTCTTATGATTCCCTTTACCTTGGACGTTCCTACTGCCATGGCTTCAGATGATGAGGAATGGCTTGAAAGCATTGAAAAACTGGGATTCCAGGCAGAAAAATTCGGCGATAATACCTATATTTTTAGGGAGGTTCCTCAATTTTTAACCTTCGAAGAGGCACAAAGCTTTGCTGAAGAGTTTATAGATGCATATGCTGAAGGCTATGGACCGGAAAAAACACCGGATTTGGAGAGATTGATCTCTCGTTCCTGCAAGAGTTCCGTTAAGGCCAATGACCATCTGTCAAAGGAAGAAATCGATGCTTTGATTATGCAGCTCAAGTCCTGCGTTAATCCTTTTTCATGTCCTCACGGAAGACCTACATTTATTAGATTTTCCAAAAGGGAAATAGAGAGAATGTTTAAGAGGATTCAGTGATGGAAGATAAGAGAATCCTTGCAATAGTAGGCCCTACAGCCGTTGGAAAAACAGCCTTTTCCATAGAATTGGCCAAAGCCTTTTCAGGTGAAATAGTGTCCTGCGATTCCATGCAGCTATATAAGTTTATGGATATCGGTAGCGCCAAGCCATCGAAAGAAGAATTGGATTCTGTTCCCCATCATATGATAGGGGTGGTGAATCCCAAGGAAAGCTTCAGCGCCGTCAGATATAAGGAAATGGCAGCAAAGGAAGTGGAAGGAATCTTTGATAGAGGAAATCTTCCTCTTATTGTGGGGGGAACGGGCCTTTATCTTGATGCTCTTATTTACGATATGGATTTTGCCGCAAGGCCTGAAGAAGATGAAACCTATAGGGAAGAACTCTATGAATTGGCGGAAACCCGGGGAGTAGAGGCTTTGTTTGAGAGGCTTAAGGAGGTTGATCCTGAGGCGGCCGAGAGAATTCATCCCAATAATATCAAAAGAGTTGTCAGGGCCATAGAGGCGGCGGAGAAAGGCTTTGGAATTGAGGATTATTCCAGGGATAAGGAGTATAGCCGGGACTTAAATCCTTTGATTATGGGAATAACAATGGAGCGTAGAGCTCTTTATGATAGAATAGACAGAAGGGTTGATACTCTCATGGATATGGGGCTTTTGGATGAGGTCAAGTCTCTTATGGATATGGGTCTTGATGAGAACTATTATTCCATGCAGGGTATCGGTTATAAAGAGCTTATAGCCTATTATAAAGGGGAATATGATTTTGATAGGGCTATTGAGTTAATTAAAAGAAATTCCAGGCATTATGCCAAAAGGCAGTTGACCTGGTTCAAAAGGTATGAGGATATAAAATGGTTTGATCTTTCTACCTACGAAAAAGGGGAAGAGGCCTTGGAGGATATGATCCAATGGATGAAAAGCGAATTGTAGTTCACAACAAAAGCGACAAGCCGGACAATATTGTTGAGCATGAGGCGGAAATATTCAAGGAGTGCGAGGATATTGAAGCCGAACTTCCTTTATTCTTAAGGGGTTTCTTTATGTACCTTAGGGGGAATGTTCTTCCCATGACAAGGCTTGCTTATCTTAGGGATATCAAGTTCTTCTTGGAGTATTTAATCAGTTCCACAGATCATACTGAAGCCAAGGATATTAAGAATATTAAGCTTGGAGAATTCGCTAAAATCAAGGCCGTGGATGTTAATATCTTTATAGATTATTGCAGGCATTATACTGTGGAGACGGAGGGACAGATTACGGTTTACGAAAACGGAAGCAAGTCCCTTGCAAGAAAGAAATCTTCGCTTTCCGTTATGTTTAAGCAGCTTTACAGGGACGAGCTTTTGGAAAAGAATATTACGGATGGATTTGATCCCATCAGAGTGCCGAAGGCAGGAGAAAGAGAGATTAAGGCCCTCCAGGATGACGAGGTAATGATCATGCTGGATGCGGTTTCTACAGGAACCGGACTTACGAAGAAGGAACTTAATTATTGGGAAAAGACCAAGAAAAGAGATAAGGCTATTCTTATTCTCTTCCTTACCTATGGGCTTAGACTTTCGGAGCTTTGGCAGCTTAATATCAGTTCCTTTAATTTCAATCGTGGGGAGTTTAAGATTTACAGAAAACGTGGAAAAGAAAGCATTATGCCCATCAATGATTCCGTACGTGCTGTAATTCACGACTATATCGATAACGAGAGAAAGAAGGATGAAGAGCTTCCGGATGAATCAAAGGACGCCTTGTTCCTTTCACTTCAGGATAAGAGAATGACGGAAAGGCAGCTTAGGGAGCTGGTTAAGAAGTATACTTCCATCGCATTGAAAACCGGAAGATCCAATGGTTATAGCCCACATAAGCTTAGGGCCACAGCCGCAACCAGTTTAATAGGTCGCGGGAATTCCATCTACGATGTGGCAGCGCTTTTGGACCATGAGCAGGTAACCACAACCCAGCTTTACGCCCGCCATAAGCAGGATGTTAAGCGTGATTTGGTAAAGGATATGGAATGGGAAAAGGAAAGGCTTGAAGGCACCCAGGATGATGAATGATATAACAAAGGATTATCTTATAAAAGAATACGGTATAGATAGCCAGATTTTGGAACTGGTGGAAGGTTGCGAATCTGAACTTAAGGATGAATTCATTAAAGTGGATGAAATGGCAGAATTCCATCAGTTAAGGGTACTTAAGGCATTTCAGAATAATAGGATTAGCGATACCCATTTTGGCTGGAATACGGGATATGGCTATGACGATCCGGGTAGGGAAGCGGTAGAAAGGGTATTTGCTCATGTTTTTAAGGCCGAAGCCGCTTTGGTCAGAACAAATATTGTTAATGGTACCCATGCTATTTCTATTGCTATGCTGGGCGTTTTAAGGCCGGGAGATAAGTTGATTTACGCTACGGGAATGCCTTATGACACTATGCAAAGCATTATTGGAGTAAATCCCGCTAATTATAAAAAGGGAGACGGAAGTTTAAGGGACTACGGCATAGAATTCGACTATATTGATCTCTGTGATGACAATAAGATAGATATTAATGGCCTTAGGAACTTGGTTGACGATAAAACGAAGGTGATTGCCATCCAAAGGTCTATGGGATATGGTTGGCGAAAAAATATTACTGTAAACCAAATTGAGAGAGTTAAAGAATTAATGGATTCTCTTGGAAGAGTGGATATTGTAATTCTTGTTGATAATTGTTATTCGGAGTTTATAGATCCAAGAGAGCCATCCGATGCCGGTGCTGATTTGGTCTGTGGATCCCTTATTAAGAATCCTGGAGGCGGTTTGGCTCTTTCAGGAGGCTATGTTGCAGGTAAAAAAGACCTTATTGAAGCTATTTCATTCCGGCTTACATGTCCCGGAATAGGCGGTGAATGTGGTCTAACTTATGGTCAGACCAGGCCTATGCTTCAGGGTTTATTCTTTGCTCCAACCGTTACAGCCTCTGCATTAAAAGGTGCCATGCTCCTTGGAAAAACCTTTGAAAAGCTTGGTTTTTCAATATGTCCTGCTGCTGACGACTATCGAGGTGACATTATTCAGGCCGTTTCTTTAGGTTCTCCTGAACTTGTTGAAGCCTTTTCTCTTGGCATTCAACAGGCGGCACCAATTGATTCACATATAAGGCCTGTTTCCGCGCCTATGCCCGGTTATGATGATGATGTAATCATGGCTGCGGG
>CAJOQI010000077.1 GCA_905236895.1 uncultured Peptostreptococcaceae bacterium
CCAGCCGCAGAGGCAACTCCCGCACCAATGGCTGGGCCGGTTGGTGAGGCGGCGGACGCATCTTCGCTATATGGAGACTTCTCCGCAGAGGAATACCCTCCCGTAAAGGAAGAACTACCCTCAACAGTCGCCGAAACATGCTCGGTGGCAGCCGTCGCGATAGGTGTGGCTTCCGCCTCAAGAAGCTCCTCAACAGCAGGGACCTCGTGGATTTCCGGAACAACAGCCTCCGCTGACTCAACCGTATCCTCCGCTGACTCAACAGCAGCCTTCGCGGCCTCGACCGCAGACTCTTTCTCCTTCGCTGCGGCCTGCATATATTCCATTAAATTAAGTTCTCTTTTTTCGTCTGACATTTAAGTGTTCCTTCCTTGCAAAAAGCATTTATCACACAACAATAATATACCCTTAAATGTGTTGTTTTTGTTAAAGAAATAGGTTTTTTTCATTAACATAAGTAAGAATAGCAAAAACAGGTGCAGATGTCGTGGCATTTTAGGATAATAAATGGTATTATAATCGTTGGTAAAGAAAGAAGAAGGAATACGATGGGAAAGAATATTGCTGCGTTTTTTGACATAGACGGAACCATATACAGAGAGGGCCTCATAACGGAGGTTTTCAAAAAAATGGTGACCCACGAAATTATCGGAAGAGAGAAGTGGACCGACGAGGTGGAGGCCGCCTTCAAGGCCTGGGACCGCCGAGTAGGAGACTATGACACCTACCTCACCAGAATGGTGGAAATATATATGGAAGCCACCAAGGGCATTTCCAAAGAACATATTAATCTAATCGCAAAAAAAGTAATCGAACAAAAAGGCGACAGAGTATATCAATTCACCAGAAACGAAATCGAGAGACATTTAAGAGAAGGGCATAAGGTTATCGCCATTTCCGGGTCTCCGGATGCTTTGGTTGAGCTTATGGCGGAGAAATACGATTTCACCGATTGGAGGGGCACGGTATATAAGACCGACGAAAAAGGCTATTATACCGGAGAGATAATTCCCATGTGGGACAGCGATTCCAAGCAGGCGGCAATCCTTGGTTTCAAGGACCTCTACGACTTGGACTTGGAGGAGTGCTATAGCTATGGCGATACCAACGGTGACTTCACCATGCTTTCCATGGTTGGTCATCCCCACGCCATCAATCCCACCAGGGAGCTGCTGACCAATCTTAAAAACACGCCGGAATTAAAAGAGAGAATTAAAGTAATCGTAGAGCGTAAGGATGTTATCTACAATTTGGATATAGACGCAATCCAGTGCATTCAATAGCGCGCCAAACAGCATGCCGGAAAAGGCATTAAAGAAAAAGCATCAAACAGGAAGAGAAATGGAAAACAAAAAGAGAGTCGGAATAGTCTTCGGAGGAAAGTCCGCTGAACATGAGATTTCCCTGCTTTCGGGAGCAAATGTTTTAAGGGCTTTGGACAGAAATAAGTTTATTCCCGTGCCATTGGGAATAGATAAAGAAGGTTCTTGGTTTATAGCCAAGGGCTTTGAGGTAGAAAAAGACGTGGCCCCCGACACTTTGATTGAGTCCACCGCCCAGGACATGGAAAGAGGGGAATGGAAGGGAGTATTCACTCCCTTTGAAATAGACAAGCTGGCGGAGAAGGTGGATGTGGTTTTCCCAGCCCTCCACGGAGCAAACGGAGAGGACGGAGCCTTCCAGGGTCTCATGGAAATGCTGGGAATTCCCTATGGTGGATGCGGCGTTCTTGCCTCCGCTCTTTGCATGGACAAAGCCATGGCAAAGGAAGTGTTCAGAGTGAAGGGAATACCAACCTGCAGATACTTCCTGGTTCACGCCGCCGACCTTGATGCCAAAGAAAATGAGATTATAGAAAAATCCGAAGAAGAATTCTCCTATCCTGTTTTCGTAAAACCGGCAAACGGCGGTTCCAGCCTTGGCATCACCAAAGCCTTAAACAGAGATGAACTAAAAGATGCTTTGAAGCTGGCGGCGGAATACGATAGACGAATCCTCATAGAAGAGGCTATCGACGCCAGAGAAATAGAAACCGCCGTAATCGGCAACAAAGAAATCAAGGTTTCCACCTGCGGAGAAATCGCCGCGGCGGACGACCACAGATATTACGACTACGACGCAAAATACTCGGATAATTCGGGAACCCTTCTTGTTATTCCCGCGGACATCCCGGATAATATAATGGAAGAAATCCGAGAGTTGGCAAAGCGAGCCTATAGAGAAACGGTCTGCGAAGGCTTTGCTCGGGTGGATACATTCTGGGACAGAAAGACGGGCCGCATATTGATAAACGAGATTAATACAATTCCCGGCCTTACCAAATACAGCCTTTTCCAGAGACTATGGGAAGACGAAGGCATAAGTTTTACCGATTTAATTACGGAGATATTGGAGCTTGGTTATGAAAGATATAACGATCAAAATAGTCGGAAGAAGATATAACGGCGACGAGATGGAAGACGAGCTGGAATTTGTCAGCGACGGAACCATGTACGACCGTAACGGCGCCAAATATGTGATTTACGACGAAAGTGAATTCTCCGGCTTCCCCGGCTGCAAGACCAGCCTGAAGCTGACGGAGAAAGCGCTTAAGATGAAAAGAATCGGCGGAGACACCGGCGGTTTCGGAACAGAGCTTATATTCGAAGAGGGGAAGAGGTTCTTCAGCAGCTATAATACCCCCTTCGGCAATCTTGATATGGAGGTACTTACAACGGAGGTAAAGAACGAACTTTCCGAGGAGGGCTTTGGCAATATTCGCCTGGCCTATAACGTAAGCCTTAGCGGCTACGCCGAAGGAAGAAATACCATAGAGATTGAGATAATGCAGTAGTTCGAATGTAAGATTGTAGAATTAACCGCAGCCAAAAGCCGCGGCAAGATATATAAGAGGTGGTGGAAAAAATGAATCGGAGGAAGCATGTATAAAAAAGGATTTGATGCAGAGAAATATATCGAAGAACAATCACGCTATATTCTGGAGAGGATAGCCCAGGGAAATGCGGAAAGGCTCTATCTGGAATTCGGAGGCAAGCTGGTTCACGACAAACACGCCATGAGAGTTCTTCCCGGCTTTGACGAAAACGCCAAGATCAAACTTCTTCAAAAGATGAAGGATCAGGCGGAAATTATCATCTGCATCTACTCCGGAGACATAACCACCAACAAAACCAGACACGACTTCGGAATCACCTACGACCTGGAGGTAATGAGATTAATCGACACTTTCAGAAAATACGACCTCCCCATAAACAGCGTGGTAGTAACCCGCTATCAGGATTCACCGGCGGTAAATATGTTCATCAATAAACTGGAACGCCGGGGAATCAAAACCTACAAACATTTTTTCACCAAAGGATATCCCACGGATGTGGACACAATAGTTAGTGAAGAGGGCTATGGAGCCAACCCCTTTGTTGAGGTAAGAAAGCCTCTCGTTGTGGTTACGGGCCCGGGAGGAGGAAGCGGAAAACTGGCCACCTGTCTTTCCCAGCTTTACCACGAATACGTTCAGGGAAGAAAGGCCCGCTACGCCAAGTTTGAAACCTTCCCCGTTTGGAATCTGGGTCTCAAGCACCCGGTGAATATGGCCTACGAGGCGGCCACCGTGGATTTGGCGGACGTTAATATGATCGACTCCTTCCACCTGGATGCCTACGGTGAAACGGCGGTAAACTATAACAGAGATATTGAAGTATTCCCCGTAATCAAGAGAATCATAGAAAAGATCACGGGAGAAGAGTCGGAATATAAATCCCCCACGGATATGGGAGTAAACAGAATCGCCTTCTGCATTACGGATGAGGAGGCCTGCAAAGAAGCCTCACTCCAGGAGATAATCAGAAGATATTTAATTGCGGAATGCGATTATAAGAAGGGCAGAATCAGCAGCGACCAAATGGAAAGAGCCCAGCTCATAATGAAGGAAGTGGGCTGCGATGTGGAAGACAGAGCGGTGGTTGAGGTTGCCCGTGAATATGCGGAAGGCAAGAAGGAAGAGGACGAGAAATATCTTAACTGCGTGGGAATGGCCCTTGAGCTTTCCGACGGAACCATGATTACAGGAAGAAGCTCCAGAAGGATGGTAGCTGCCGCCGCATGCATTCTTAATGCCATCAAAAAAATGGCAGGCCTTGGAGACGAGATGCTGATTATCACTCCCCAGGTTTTGGAGACAACCCAGAAACTAAAAGTGGATACTCTCCAATACGATCGCACCAGTCTTAACTGCGAAGAGGTGCTTATGGCTCTCGCAATTTCCAGCACCGTTAATCCCTCGGCGGCCATGGCATTAAACAAACTGCCTTTGCTGAAGGGATGCAGGGCTCACTGCACGGCAATTCTTTCCGATCGTGACGAGCAGACTCTGGCGGCTCTTGGAATAGACGCCACCTGCGATCCGGAATATGTAACAACCAATTTATACAGCAATTAGTTTACAAACTGGAACGGTTCCAATTTGCAATTAGCTGCAAGGCGGAACCGTTTTGGATAAAAAGGAGGAACTATGTTAAGAGATATCATAACTGCGCAAAAGTCGCTCTTTATACCCGGGGCACATACGGAGCTTCGAGCCCAAAAGAACAGAACCAGAAGGGTCACCTCCGTAAAGGGAAACCTTATGGCAAATTCCAGGGTAGAGGAATCCGGCGTAAGCGCAAGAGTTAGAAAGAAAGGGGTTTATGGTTTTTCGTCCATGGCTGAACTTTCGGAGGATGCGGCCAAGGCCGTTCTGGAGGCCGCTTCCCAAAATGCTGTCTTCATGGATAAGCACGCGGGACGTGAAGATGGAGACCTTACAATAATCCAAGGAAACAAAGTTGAGGAGTTGAGGGACCTTCCGGAAACGGACCAGAAGGTATATATAGATTTTGTCAAAAATATCGACGACTATATCACCAAGAAATATCCAAACCTCACCAGCAGAACAATCGTTGCCATGGAAGAAACTTTCGAAAAGGATTTGGTAACTTCCGACGGCATTGATTCCCATATCATTCTGCCCAGATCCTATGTCTATGTAATAATGAATGCTGAGACAAACGATGGAATGCCCATAGAGCTTTATAAGGCCATAGGAGGAGAGGGAATCTTCACCGATAATTTCTCCGCCCTCGATGAAGCTTATAGAACAGCCGACGAGGTTTACGAAAGCATCATGAAAAAGAGAGAGGGCGTATACGCTGACGCAGGAGAAAAGACAGTTATTCTTGGTGGCATGATGACGGGAATGCTGGCTCACGAAGCGGTGGGTCATACGGTAGAAGCGGATATTGTTAGAGGCGGATCCGTGGCTGGCCCCAATCTAAACAAAAGAGTGGGTTCCGAGCTGGTTAATCTTACGGACTTTGCTCACACCGCCTTCGGAGAGAGAGTTCCTCTTCCCATCTTTGCCGACGACGAAGGCACTCCCGCAGAGGACTGCCCCCTAATCAAAGATGGCATCCTGATCGGATATATGAATAACCGAGAGACCGCAGAGATATTCGGTATGGAACCAAAGGGAAATGCAAGGGGATTCACCTTCTCCGACGAACCCCTTATCCGCATGAGAAATACCGTTGTTCATCCGGGCAAGGACAAGCTGGAGGATATGATCGCATCTATCGATGACGGTTATTATCTATTGAGCTCAGGAAACGGCCAGGCGGATACAACGGGAGAATTCATGTTTGGCGTTACCCAGGGATACGAAATCAAAAATGGAAAGCTGGGCAAAGCTCTTCTGGATACAACTGTGTCCGGCGTTGCCTTTGATATGCTTAAGACCGTTGATATGGTCAGCGACAGCTTAACCTGGTCAAGCTCCGGCTACTGCGGAAAGAAGCAGTATATGCCAACGGCCCAGGGTGGTCCGGAACTGAGATGCCGCCTTACAATCGGTGGTCGCTAAGGAGGTCAATATGGAAACATTAAAGAATATAGCAAACCTAATACTTGAGGATGCCAAGGCTCAAGGAGCAGACTTTGCGGCCTGCAGCGTAAGCGAGAGGGAAGTTCAGGAATTTAACATAGCCGCAGACGAGTTTTCTCTCATGAGAACCCTCTTCGACAAGGATATTAGCCTTAGCGTTTACAAGGACAACAAAAAAGGAAGCGTTGCCATGACGGGCTTTGATGAAGAAAAGATTCACGGCCTTGTAATGGACGCCTGCGCCGCGGCGGAAAGCAGCGAGCCCGATGAGGCTTGGGAAATCGATAGTAGCGGCCGCAAGGAGACCTTCAAGAAAGGTGTTTTGGAGGGAGACCTGGATAAGCTTTTCGAGAGAACAAAGGAACTTCTTACCGACATCAAAAGGGACTACCCCAAGATTCTTATAGAAGAAGGAATCTCTACCTATGCAAAGGGAAAGTCTGTCTACGCCAATTCATATGGAACCACCTATGAGGTAGAGAAGGGAAGCTATGAATGTGAAATCATGTTCTCGGGACATGATGGAGAGGATAGTTCAAGCTTTAATTACAGCGCTGTTGAAACGGAAGACCTGAACACGCCCTTCATTGAGATGGCAATGATGAGAAACGATTTATCCGACGGAGAAAAGCAAATTCACACCCAGTCCGTGGATGAGAAATTCGTAGGCACAGCCCTCTTTACTCCGGGATGCCTTGGCCTGATTTTTGAAACCCTGGAAAACTTCACCTCGGATCGTGCTTTGATAGACGGCACCAGCCCTTGGGCGGACAAGCTGGGAGAAAAAGTCTGCGACGAAAGAATTACAATCAGTCTTGCCCCTCATGACGAGAGAATCGTATGCGGTGCCAGCTTTACGGGAGAAGGATATCTTACGGAGGACTTTGATATCATCAAAGAGGGAGTGCTAAACAGCTTCTGCTTAAGCCAGTACGGAGCCAATAAGCTGGGACAAAAGCGCAGCGGAAACAGCACATATAATGTGGTGGTAAAACCGGGAGAAAAATCCTTGGAGGAAATCATCTCCGGAATAGAAAAGGGCATCCTATTCGGCAGATTCTCCGGAGGAGAGCCTGCTCCCAGCGGAGAGTTCTCCGGAGTGGCAAAGAATTCCTTCCTTATCGAAAACGGCAAGATAACCAAGGCTCTTTCCGAAACCATGGTCAGCGGAAACCTGACAGATATGCTCTTTAAGCTGGTTGATATCAGCAAAGAAGTAAGACTGGACGGAGGCAGCGTAAGACCATATATGGCCTTTGAGGGATTAACCATCTCGGGAAAATAGGGATAATATTAGGTCGCGGCATACTATCCAAAAATGGATATATACTGACAATAAAAAACGCTGTAGATCAACCGTCTACAGCGTTTAACTTTAGAAATAAAGATCCTTTACATCGGATTTCCTTCTGCGTCGAAGATAGGCAGCTTCTCCAAATAGGTGATATTGTCTCTTTCCGTGGCGTCGCCTTCGGCCAAAACATACATACGTGCAACGATGTTTCCGTCAACCTTGTAGATCAGTTTTTCCATGGAAGCCAGGGAGCCGCCGGTGCTGATAACATCATCCACCAGAAGAACTCTCTTGCCTCTGATCTGTGCCGCTTCGATTTCGCCGATACAGAGAGTCTGAATATGAGCGGTGGTAATGGAGTCAACGGTGGTCTTGATAACATTTCTCATATAGAGCTTTGCTTCTTTTCTGAGAACCACATAGCTCATGCCGGACTGGCGAGCCATTTCGTGGGCGAGTGGAATTCCCTTGGACTCGGCGGTAACGATAATATCGAATTCGGGAGCTCTCTTCAGAAGTTCTTCCGCGCATTTAACCGTAATCTCGGGATCGCCGAACATAACGAAACCGGCAATCTGAAGATTCTCGTTCAATGAACAAAGGGGAAGCTCTCTCTTAAGCCCGCATATTTCCATTTCATAAAAGCCTGCTGACATTTTATCTACCTCTCTTTTTACAAATAGTGCTTAATGTCGCGAAAGGTCAATCCTTCGGCAACGGCATAATTATACTACCTTGAATATATGGTCGCAAGACTGGATACACACTATGCAAGAATCTTTCTATGCAAAGGACTTCATTGCATCCAGAGTCTTCTCCAACAAAGTATCCAGCTCCCAACCCAGCATTTCTGCCCCTTTGATCATTACGTCTCTGTCGCAGCCGGCGGCAAATCTCTTGTCCTTGAATTTCTTCTTTAAGGACTTAAGCTCCATGTCGGCGCAGGACTTTGAGGGACGCATAAGGGCGGCGGCTCCAATTAATCCCGTAAGTTCGTCGCAGGCGAAGAGCACCTTTTCCATTTCTCTTTCGGGCTCCGCAACAGAGTCGGTCAGGCCATAGGCGTGGGAGCAAACGGCGTGGATGATGTCTTCTTCTACGCCGGCCTCTCTCAGGAGCTCCGGTGCTTTGACGCAGTGTTCATCAGGCCACATTTCAAAATCGATATCGTGGAGGATTCCAACCACCTCCCAATAATCGGCCTCGTCGCCGTAGCCCAGATCCTTGGCGAACCAGGACATGGTCTTTCCCACGGTTTCTCCGTGCTGAATGTGGAAGTCTTCCTTATTGTACTTCTTCAGAAGTTCAAGAGCTTCTTCTCTACTTAACATTATTCCTTTCCTTTCTTATCAGGCAGTTGGGCAAGTATTACCGCAACAAAGATTACAATACATCCGAGGAGCTCCATGGTGGTCATTCTTTCATGAAGCAAAATTGCTCCGGCGATTACCGCAAAGACGGACTCCAAGCTCATAATGAGGGAAGCCTCCGAAGGCTCCGCATTTTTCTGAGCCACTATCTGAAGGGTATATCCAACGCCGGCGGAAAGAATGCCCGCGTAGAGGATAGGGAGCCAGCAATCAAGAATTGCGGTTATATCAGGGGACTCGAAAATAAACATAAGGATTAAGGTAAGGCCTCCCGCAACAAAGAATTGAATGCAGGATAGCTTAACTCCGTCGGCCTTTGGTGAGTAGCAATCGATAACCAAGATATGGCAGGCGAACATAACTGCGCCGATTAAAAGAACCAGGTCGCTCTTATCGAGGCTCATTCGATTTCCGGAACCTGCCATGGTGAGAAGGTAAAAGCCTGCGGCGCCGATTAAAACGCAAATCCAAACCATAGGCCTAATCCTCTTTCCCACAAAGGTTCCAATCAAAGGCACCAAGACGATATATAGGGCGGTGATGAAGCCCGCCTTTCCCGCATCGGTTCCCATATCCATGCCGAATTGTTGGAGGTTTGAGGCGATACCAAGAATGATTCCGCAAAGAACTCCTCCCACCATCAAGCTTCGCTTTCCTTCGGGGGATGATTCCCTTTCCAATTCCTCGGGACTTTTTCTGCCGGACATGAATTTAATCACGGGAAGGAGGCTGATGCCTGCAATAACAGTTCGGATTCCGTTATATGTAAAGGGCTCCAGGACCGTTCCCGCCTTTTGTGCAACAAAGGCGGTACCCCAGATAATAGCCGTTATTAGTAAAAGAATATTGCTTATGGCTCTTTTGCTCATAGCTACCTCCACTGCAATTATATGATGATGGAGAGGGCATTACAAGGAGGGAGGAATCCTTTATATTAAAGGCTAAATATGATAGTATTATTTGGGGCTTTTAAGCCCTTTAATAAAGCGTGGGTGGAATGGCGCAAAGCCCCCGAGACACAGTAAAGAAAAGCGAAGGATAAGGATTTGCTTAATAGTAAGAATGAAATTTTTGAGATAATAGACAGCATCAAGCCTCTTAACCAAGAGGCTATGGAAGAAGCGGCTCTTCGCCAGAGAAATCTGGCCAAGGTGCCGGGAAGTTTAGGTGGCTTGGAGGACATATCTATTCGCCTTGCGGGAATTACAGGAAAAGCCATGGGCAATTCCGTTAAAAACCAAGGCATAGTTATTTTTTCCGGAGATAACGGTGTGGTTGAGGAGGGTGTGGCCTCTGCGCCTCAGACCGTGACCCTGATGCAGACCATCAATTTTACCAAGGGCATAACCGGGGTGGCATCCCAGGCTGAATACTTTGGCATAGACATCCTTGCTGTGGATGTGGGGGTTAAGCTTCCGATTCCGGAAGAGTATCTCACATCAAATATGCTGGAGGATGGCCGCCTTTCCAAGAAAATCATAAACAGAAGGATAGGCAGGGGCACCAAAAACCTTATGAAAGAACCGGCCATGGAAGTTGAAGAGGCCTTGGAGGCTTTGATGGTTGGCGTGGAAGGTGTAAAGGCCGTGAAGGAGGCGGGAAAAGAAATCCTCGGTGTTGGGGAGATGGGAATAGGAAATACCACTCCCGCAGCCATTTTGATTTGCAAGCTTACCGGGGCAAGCCCCGAAGAAGTGGTTGGCCGTGGCGGTGGCCTGGACGATGAAAGGCTTAAAAAGAAGGTCCAGGTTGTGGAAGAGGCTCTGGCTAAATACGGTGATTTGATAGACGAAGGCAAAGCCTCTCCGGAAAAGTTGATTGAGTTTGCAGCTGCTGTTGGAAGTTATGAGATTTTGGCAATGACGGGAGCCTATATTGGAGCGGCGTCCCAAGGGATTCCGACTGTGGTTGATGGATATATTTCCATTTCAGCTGCCCTCCTTGCTGCGGAAATGGCGCCGAGGGTAAAGGACTATCTCTTTACCTCCCACAATTCTCAGGAGGCGGGATATAGAGCAGCCGCGGATAAGCTGGGAATTAAGCCTATGTTTGACCTGGGAATGAAGCTGGGAGAAGCCAGCGGATGTCCCATAGCCTTTAAGATAATCGAAGCTGCCTGCGCGGCAATGAACGGAATGAAAACCCTTGAAGAGGGACAGATAGATTACGCTTACCTGGATGAACTGAGTGCCAAGGGTGAATTCATATGAAGGTATTTATTAGCGGCGGAGCAAAGAACGGAAAATCCACCTTTGCTGAAGACCTGGCGATTAAATTGAGTGCGGAAGGGAATGGCCCCTTATACTATATTGCCACCATGGTGCCTTCGGACCAAGAAGACCGGGAGAGAATTCTTCGTCACAGGAATAATCGCCAAGGGAAGGGATTTATTACAATAGAAAGGCATAGGGATATTTCCGGATTGTTGGATATGGCGGCGGCTGATGGAACCTTCCTCTTGGATAGCGTAACGGCCCTTCTCTCCAATGTGATGTTTCCCAAGCTGGAGAGGGAATCCTCTCAAGATGGAACTTGGGAAGAAAACTCCCACAACGAAGAATCCTTCGCATTTGATGAAAGGGCGGGGGAGAAGGTGGGAGAGGATCTTATAAGGTTTTCTGAAGGAGTGAAGAATATAATCTTTGTTTCCGACTATATTTATTCGGAGGCGAAGGAGTTCGACCAATGGACCGAAGCCTATAGGCGAGCCTTGGCCCATGTGGACAAGGCTTTGGCGGCGGCTTGCCATCAAGTGATTGAAATAAGCGCCGGAATACCCACCTTCCACAAAGGCGGCCCTGAGGAAAACCGAAGATGGCGGGGAGACAATAGCGAAAAATAAACGACACAGAAACGATACAGAAAAAGGAAAGAGAATGAAAAACTTGATTACGGCATTCTTTATGGCGTGGGGAAATTTCTCAATCATCCCCTGCCCATATAAACGCTGGGACAACGAACAAAGAAATATGATGCTGGCATTTCTTCCTTCCCTTGGTTTGCTCTTGGGAGTGATTTGGACTGCCTTTACCATAATCCTATGCATGCTCAGATCTCCGGGCCTTATTACCGCATCCCTCGGTCTCATGGCTCTTCACGGTTTAAGTGGCTATATGCATTTGGACGGATATATGGATGTAAGCGATTCGGCTCTTTCCAGAAGACCCCTGGAAGAGAAGAGGCGAATCCTAAAAGATCCCAATGTGGGAGTCTTTGCGGTGGTTGGAGTGGTGCTGCTTCTCATTATAGAATTCTCCGCCCTCCTTACGGTGGCATCTTCCACCTTTATCAATTCAGGCTTTGCTCCCTTCATGGGAATTACTGTAATGTCAAGGGGAATGGCGGGCCTTATGGTCTTAAGCCTTAAGCCCATGGAGACAAGTCAGTATGCGGCCTCCGATAATACCGACAAGGGTAAGGCTAAGCTTGTGCTGATCATTCAACTAATTGTAATTACGGCTCTTCTTCTGGCGTTGGCCTATTTCTGGGAATATACGGAGGTCTATGGCCTCATTAGAATGGCCGCCTCCATGGGAGCAACTGCCATAGGAACCCTTTTGGCAATACTCTATGGAAGAAAACAGCTTGAAGGGATGAACGGAGATATTGCGGGCTATGGAATCGCCATCGGCGAAGCCCTTGGCCTCATTGCAATGATTATCAGCCTTTGATAAAAGCCTTTAATCTAAAAGGAGCGACTATGATTTTGGTTTTCGGCGGAGCCTATCAGGGCAAAAAGAAATTTGTTCTTAGGTCTTTCGGATTAAAAGAAAATGATATAGAATATGTTGGTGATTGTAATTGGACCCCGGGGGAGAAGAAAGCAATCTCCGGGATGGAGAACTTTGTTAAAAGCTGTGCCGCAGAAGGAGTTTCTACGGTAGGGAAGCTGGAAGAAATGAAGGAAAATCTCCGAGACAAGATTATAATCATAACCGACATCTCCCAAGGAATCGTTCCCATGGATTCGGCGGACAGACTTTGGCGAGAGGAGAACGGAAGAGCCATGGCCTTCCTTGCCCAAGAGGCAGATGAGGTATATAGGCTTTTCTGCGGAATCGAAAGCAGGATTAAATAATGACTTCCCGGATATATATGATAAGGCACGGCATGACCGAGGGAAATCAAAGGGGCTGGTTTTACGGAGCCACAGACCTTCCCTTGACTGAAGAGGGAAGGGAAGAGCTGAGAGCTCTGGTAAACGAAGGCTATTATCCTCTTCTTTCTGAGGATACCCTCTTTCTTACCACCGGACTTAAGAGAACGAAGGAAACTCTGGAAGAGATTTACGGACCAAGGGAAAGCATCAGCATCCCCGAGCTTCAGGAGATGAACTTCGGAAACTACGAATGCTATCGATTTGATGAAATAGAAAACGACCTCTTCTTCAGCAAATGGCTTAAAGACGAAGAAGGAAACGTAAGGCTTCCCGGCGGGGAATCCCGTCAGGATTTTTCGGAGCGCATAGCCAGGGGAAGGGAGGCTTTGCTGGATAAATCAAAGGAAAGGGAAGAAATCTTTCTCGTCTGCCACGGAGGAGTTGTGGCGGAGCTTCTGGACAAAATGTTCCCGGAGGAGAAGGACAGTATGTGGCAGTGGCTACCGGTCCCCGGATACGGCTATATGGTAGAGGTTGAAGAGGGAGAGCCCAAGTGGGCCATTGCTTTAGAGGAGATATAGGATGTCAAGAGTTGAAAAGAAAGCTGAAGACAAGGCGAAGAAGAAAAAAGGCGGAGCCCTTTATGCTTTGGTTATGTTCATTCTAATGGGCGTTATGGTCTTCGCGGGAATAAATCTTTGGGAGATTTACAATAACTATAACGAAGGCACGGAGGCCTATGTGGATTTCGCCAATGTTGCCGGCGCAGGTGATGTAATCGATGTGGTGGAAGACCGCACATATCTTAAGATTAACTGGGAGGCCCTCCGTGCAATCAACAACGACCTGGTGGCATGGATAAGACTTCCGGGAACGGTGATCAACTATCCCATAGTTAAGGGCAGCGACAATAGCTATTATCTAACCCACCTGCTGAACGACGAATACAGCATCAAAGGAACCATCTTCGTGGACTATAGGGATCCGGCACCCATGGAACACTTCTTAACCATCTGCTACGGTCACAGAATGAAGGACTGGAGCATGTTTGGACTTTTGGGAGATTATTTCTCCTCCCACGGACCGGATGACTTCTATGAACAGCATCCCGTATGGCAGCTCTATACTCCAAGGGGCACCTTCGATTTGGAAATCTTCGCTGCGGCAGAAGTAGACTCCGCAGATGAATCCGTCTATAAACTCTACTTCGAAGACGAATCGGAAAAGCAGGCCTATATTGATTGGCTCCTCACCCACAACGAACTTCAGGGCTATGACGGAAGAGTTGATGTTGGGCCAAATGATGAGATTCTAATGATGAGCACATGCACCTTGAGGGGTTCGGATGTGGACGACAATCGTCTGGTAGTC
Source organism: uncultured Peptostreptococcaceae bacterium (assembly GCA_905236895.1). Taxonomy (GTDB): domain Bacteria; phylum Bacillota; class Clostridia; order Peptostreptococcales; family Anaerovoracaceae; genus Eubacterium_B. The sequence goes on from CAJOQI010000077.1 coordinate 14,049, forward strand.
TGGGGCAAGATGGTATATGTGGAAGATCCCAACGGCTTAAACGTAGTTGAAGGGGGCAATTAATCAAAAAACAAAACAACCGGCAGGGTAAAGGAGGCGAACTACTTATCCCGTGTCGGCTGTTTTTTATTTCCTGTATTTAGAACCCTTCGGGGCCTTCCTCTCTTAGGTTTACCTCTCCTGCGGTAATGGTTACCATCTCTCTCATGCGAGGACCTTCCATGAATTCCACCACCAGGCCGCCACTGTCGTCAACGTCAATTGCCCTAGCCAGAAGAGGCTTGGAACCTCCGGTGGAAAGGGTGATATATTTTCCAAGAATAAAGCAACGCCTTCTGTATTCGTTGAAGAAGCTTTGATCTTCGGGTCTTTCCAGATTCTCCAAGAGATTGTCAACGATTCGTGCCGCTAAAACGCTTCTGGAGAAGGAGTCGGCCACAAGTGAAATATAGCCGCAGTCCTCGGGGCTTTGATGCTGGTCCTTGGGAGGGAAGCAGTAGATGATGCAACTTATAATCAGCTTGTGGATGCGGCCGGTTTCAATATTGGTCTGGGCCTCCGTGGATATTCCGCAAATCTTTTTCCCTTGGTGATAGAGGTCGTTTATCCATTTAATCTTGGGGTTGATGCCGCAGACCTCTTCGATCGCCTTTGATATGGCCATGGCTGAAGCCATGGAAGCAAAGGATGCCTGCTCCAAATCAAAGCCGGGCCTTATGGCAAGGCTAAGGTGAAGAGCGGAGCCGCCGGTGGAAGGAATGGCATTACCCATTCTGTCCAAGGCCTTTCTTTCTTCGTTTGCTATAACCACGAGGGGAAGGTGGTCCAGTTCCGTTTTCTTTGCTTGGGTGCTTGTGGAATCTACGGAATCAAGAACTTTTAATTTTACCGGTCTGCTGATTCCGGAGCTGACGGAAACATCGGTCAGAAGATCCACCTTTTCACGCAAAAGATAGCCTTGACTGGGCCTGCTTAAAATATCGTAACCGGATTTCTTCAAAATGGTGGCGGCCTTGTTTACCGCCGCGCGGGAAATGCCCAGCTCCCTGGCGAGACTTTCGCCGGAAACAAAGGAACCGCAGTTGGAATCCAAAAGCTTAAGTAGTTCTGCTTTGGTTGACATGTAAACCTCCCTAATCCCTATTGGCGGAGCCCCAATACGACAAAATCCACCAATTACCCATATTATACAGCTTTTCGGGATATATGCAAGGAAATGATTGTAAACCTGAGGGTCCTTCATCTTGCCTAAACCAGCGGAAAATGAGATAATATAGGGACGGAATTTTTAATTGCAATAAAAGAGGAAGCTATAAAAGATAAGTAAGGAGATAATTGTGAGTAAGTATGGATTAATGAGAAATGAGCTTTTGGCACAGAAAGCAATCAAAGGACTGGCTTCCAGAAATATGACGGGTTATTATGTGGCAGATAAAGAAGAAGCCTTAAAGCTGGCTTTGGAGCTTATCCCCGAGGGAAGTTCCGTTACCATGGGTGGCTGCATGAGCGCCATTGAAATCGGATTGGTTAAGGCTATAGAAGAGGGCAATTATAATTTCATTGACAGAGATAAAGCGGAAGACAGAAGGGCTGCGATGCTTCAGGCTTATGATGCGGATGTATATCTTGCCAGCGTAAACGCCATGACAGAAGACGGAATCCTGGTAAATATCGACGGCAATGCCAATAGAGTTTCCTGTATCGCCTACGGCCCCAAGAAGGTGGTCTTCATTGTGGGAATGAACAAGGTTTGCACCGATTTGGATAGCGCAATGAAGAGGGCAAGAAACGTGGCTGCACCAACCAATACCCTGCGCTTTGGTCTTACCACACCCTGCACCCAAACGGGAACCTGCTTTGATTGCAAGGCGCCCGACACAATTTGCTGCCAATTCTTAACCACAAGATACTCGAGGCACGAGGGAAGAATCCACGTAATCCTGGTAAACGACAATCTGGGATTCTAAAAATAGACATTCAAGAATACACAAGAAAAAGAGGAAGAAATAAATGGGCTTAATGGAAAAAATCTTCGGTGACCTTAACACCAAGGAAATCAAAAAACTTGAAAAGATTGCCGATCGAGTGGAGGCTTTGGAAGAGGAATATAAGGGACTTTCAAGCGAAGAACTGAGAGGGAAGACCCCCATCTTCAAGGAGAGGTTGGCTGAAGGAGAAACTCTGGATGACATTCTGCCGGAGGCTTTTGCTACCTGTAGAGAGGCTGCTTGGAGAGTGCTGGGGATGAGACACTTCCACGTTCAGATCTTGGGAGGCATCGCCCTTCATCAGGGTAGAATTTCCGAGATGAAAACAGGTGAAGGTAAAACTCTGGTTGCGACTCTTCCGGTATACTTAAATGCTCTTTCCGGGAAAGGCGTTCACGTAGTAACGGTAAACGATTACCTGGCAAAGCGTGACGCGGAGTGGATGGGAAGAATCTATACCTTCCTTGGCCTTACCGTTGGATATGTAATTCACGGTATCGACGGGCAGGATAGAAAAAACGCCTATCTGGCGGACATCACCTACGGAACCAATAACGAATTCGGCTTCGACTATCTTCGTGACAATATGGTTACCTATCAGGAGCAGCTGGTTCAGAGAGATCTTAACTATGCCATTATCGACGAAGTGGACTCCATCCTTATCGACGAAGCCAGAACACCTTTGATCATTTCCGGAAGGGGAGATCAATCCACGGCTCTCTATAAGAAGGCTGACGACTTTGTTGCGGGACTTACGGGAATCCGAGTTAAGGACAAGACCGAGGCAACGGGGGGCAAGAGCAAAATCGACCTGATTCTGGACGGAGGGGAGCAGGCCTACGAGCAGGAGCAGGACTTTATAGTTGAAGAGAAGGACAAGCAGGTTTCTCTCACCGAACGGGGAACCAGGAAGGCGGAGAAGTTCTTCGATATTGAAAACTTTGGTGATCCGGAGAATATGGACATTAACCACCATGTTACTCAGGCTTTGAAGGCCAGGAATATCATGGAAAGGGACGTGGACTATATCGTTAAAGACGGACAGATTATCATAGTCGACGAATTTACCGGACGTCTCATGTTCGGCCGTCGCTTCAGCAACGGCCTCCATCAGGCTATCGAAGCAAAGGAAGGAGTTGAGGTTCGTTCCGAGTCCAAGACTTTGGCAACCATCACCCTCCAGAACTATTTCCGTATGTATCAAAAACTGGCGGGGATGACCGGTACAGCCAAGACTGAAGAAGACGAGTTCAGGGATATTTACAATATGGACGTTGTGGTGGTTCCCACCAATAAGCCGGTAATCAGAGACGATATGCCCGACTCCGTTTATTCCACCGAGGCAGGAAAGTTCAAGGCCATCGTAAACAAGATAGCCGAGATTCACGAGACGGGTCAGCCTGTTTTGGTAGGTACCATTTCCATAGAAAAGTCCGAGAGACTTAGCGAGCTGCTTTCCAAGAGAGGAATCAAGCACAATGTTCTGAACGCCAAGCACCACGAGCAGGAGGCTGAGATCGTCGCAGAAGCCGGCAGACTCGGAGCTGTTACCATCGCTACCAACATGGCGGGCCGTGGTACCGATATCATCCTGGGAGGCAACCCGGATTTCGAAGCGCGCAAGCAGATGCGCAAGGACGGATATACACCTGAGCAGATCTCGTTCGCGACAGGCTTTGAGAAGTCAGACGAGCCTGAGCTGCTCGAGGCGCGCGCCAGGTACAATGAGCTCCACGAGCAGATCAAGAAGGAAAGAGCTCCTGAGCAGGCGAAGGTAAAGGAACTCGGAGGACTCTGCATTGTCGGAACCGAGCGTCATGAGTCGAGGCGTATAGATAATCAGCTCAGAGGACGTTCCGGACGTCAGGGAGACCCGGGTAATACACAGTTCTTCATCGCTCTCGAAGACGACCTCATGAGACTCTTCGGCGGCGAGAGGATGCAGGGCATACTCGAAAGAGTAGGCATGGACGAAGACGAGCCTTTGGAGGCCGGCATGCTGTCGAGATCTATCGAAAGCGCCCAGAAGAAAGTCGAGGGAAAAAACTTCGGCATACGTAAATACGTTCTTCAGTACGACAACGTTATGAACAAACAGCGTGAGATCATCTACGATCAGAG
>CAJOQI010000078.1 GCA_905236895.1 uncultured Peptostreptococcaceae bacterium
GCTTTTGGAAGAAGTATCAAAGCTTCCGCCGGAAATACAGACCAGACTTTTAAGGGCTGTTCAGGAGGGCGAAGTTCCCGGAGCAGGGGGAGTTCCCACCAAGGTAAATGTAAGAATAATCTCTACGGTAAACGGAGACCCGGAGGAACTGATCAACCAAGGAGTATTAAGGAGGGATCTTTATTATCAACTTAATGTGGTTAGAATCAGGGTGCCCGAACTTAAGGAAAGGCAAGCGGATATTCCGGGATTGGTAAATAAATTCCTGGATTTTTACGGGGAACGATTTAAGGTAAAGAGAACAATCTCTCCTGATGCGGCGGAGTATTTGGCTCAGAGGGACTGGCCGGGAAATACCAGAGAACTTGAAAACGTAGTCCAGCGACTTATGATTGGAGCAAAGTCTGAAGAGATAGGTTTGATTGATGTGATGAAGGAACTTCATGCGGACGTATTCGACCTTAATGCGACGCCATATCCTGAAGAAGGGGAAATGGATATGGAGGCCATGGTGGAGAATTTCGAAAAGAATATAATTCTCCATGCCTTGGAGAAATACGGATCAACCAGAAAGGCAGCGAAGGCAATTAATATAAGCCAAACCCAGCTGGTAAGAAAAAAGAAGAAATACGGACTATAGCGAACCAAATTTGAATCTGGCATAATAGAGAGTGAACCGATATTGGTTCACTCTCTTTTTTTGTTAAATTCTTCTCGTAACATGGCACCCAAAGGGCCAAAAGGGAGGGCTTTTCTTCTATAATCATGATAGAAGTTATTAATTAAAATTTACATATATTTTCAGGAGGAATACTATGAAAAAGGGAAATCCGTACGGAACACACAGGGTTATTTCACCCAAGGGAGTTCTCCCACAGCCGGCAGATGTAATCGATAACGATATGGAAATCTACGACAACGAAGTGAAGATCAATGTTAAGACTCTTAATATTGACTCCGCTTCTTTTACGTCTGTAGTTGACCACGCTTGCGGAAAGAAGCCTACCGACGATCTGACGGCTGAAGATATTGAAGCAATTAAGAATACCATGCTGGGCATCGTTGCCAAAGCAGGTAAGCATAAGAACCCCTGGACCGGATCCGGCGGAATGCTGATCGGCACTGTTGAGGAAATCGGACCCGAATGGAAGGGGGACCTTAAGGTTGGGGACAAGATTGCAACTTTGGTTTCCCTTTCTCTTACACCTCTTGTAATAGATGAGATCCTTGATATGAGACCTGCCATCGACCAGGTTGACATCAAAGGCCACGCCATCCTCTTCCAGAGCGGAATCTATGCCAAACTTCCTGACGATATGCCGGAAGGCCTTGCTCTTTCCGCCCTTGACGTTGCAGGAGCTCCCGCCCAGACAGCAAAGCTTGTTAAGCCGGGCATGAAGGTTATGGTAATAGGCGGCGGCGGAAAGTCCGGACTTCTTTGTCTCTACGAAGCAAAGAAGAGAGCAGGGGTTACGGGTCAGGTTATCTGCGCTGCAGGATCCCAGAAGTCCGAGGATAGAGCAAGAAGCCTTAATCTTGCAGACGACTACTTCCATATGGACGCTACCGATGCGGTCGGAATGTATGAGAAGGTAATGGAGCTTACCAATGGAGAGCTTTGCGATCTGGTAATCAACTGCGTAAATATCGAGAATACTGAGATGGCCTCCATCCTTTGCACCAAGGACCAGGGAATGGTTTACTTCTTCTCCATGGCAACCAGCTTCACCAAGGCAGCCCTTGGAGCTGAAGGGGTAGGAAAGGACGTGGATATGATCGTTGGTAACGGATATACCAAAGGTCACGCTGAGATCACTCTTCAGTGCCTCAGAGAGCATGACGGAATAAAGGCCTTATTCGAAGAAATGTACGCATAAGGAAGGAGATAAAAATGGCAATTAGAAATTGGAAGGACATTCCGCTTTTTAAGGATGTTACAGATGAACAGTGGAACGACTGGCATTGGCAGGTTGCTCACAGACTGACGACCGTTGAAGAAATCGCTCAGGTGGTAAATCTGACGGATCAGGAAAAAGAAGATATCCAGAAGGTAATGGGTGGATTCAGAGTAGGTATCACACCTTATTATGCATCCCTCATGGATCCGGACGACGAGAGAGATCCGGTAAGAATGCAGGCTGTGCCCACTTTGCTTGAGATGCATAGATCCGCAGCTGATGATGCTGACCCTCTCCACGAAGATGCTGACTCTCCGGCACCGGGACTTACCCATAGATATCCGGACAGAGTGCTCTTCCTTATTACGGACCAGTGCTCCATGTACTGCCGCCACTGCACCAGAAGAAGACTGGCAGGGGAAACAGACGGAGCAAGATCCAGAGAAGATATCGACGCATGCATTGAATACATCAGAAATACCCCTCAGGTTAGAGACGTACTTCTTTCCGGCGGAGATGCGCTCCTGGTGGAAGATGAGACTTTGGAATATATCATCAGCGAACTTAGAAAGATTGACCATGTTGAGATTATTAGATTGGGAAGCCGTACTCCCGTTGTAATGCCTCAGAGAATAACCGACGATTTGGTTAATATGCTGAAGAAATACCATCCCATATGGCTCAATACTCACTTCAACCATCCCAAGGAAATGACCCCTGATGCTCAGGAGGCTCTCAGAAAACTGGCAGATGCAGGTATCCCCCTCGGAAATCAAAGCGTACTCTTAAGAGGAGTAAACGACTGCAAGTTCATAATGATGGATTTGGTTCACGAACTGGTTAAGAATAGGGTAAGACCATATTATATCTATATTTGCGACCTGTCCGTAGGAATCGAGCACTTCAGAACCACCGCGGCAAAGGGAGTTGAAATCATAGAAGGACTTAGAGGTCATACCTCCGGATATTGCGTTCCTACCTTTGTAATCGACGCTCCGGGAGGTGGCGGAAAGACACCTGTAATGCCCAACTACGTTATTTCCGAAACACCGGATAAGATTATCCTCAGAAACTACGAGGGTGTTATTACGACATATACTCAGCCCAGGCTTCCTGAGCTTCCTTGCAAATGCGATTATTGCACCGGCAAGAAAAAATCCTTCTATCAGGGAGTATCCGCTTTAGGTGAGGGCCTTGAGATTAGGTCCATGGAGCCTGCGGGACTTGAAAGACACAAGAGAAATCAACATTAATTACAATTGCACCAATAGAAAAAAGCAATGGGACTTCTTAAGGATATTTCAAGTGAATATAAGACCATTTCCATAGTGGGCATGGCAAAGAATGCCGGCAAGACCACTGCCTTAAACTATTTGATTGAAGAGGCGGTGGACGAGGAGATTCTTCTTGGAGTGACCTCCACGGGAAGAGATGGGGAAACGGTGGACCTGGTGACCCAGACCGATAAGCCAAGAGTTTATCTCTACGAGGACACCTTGGTTTCCGTGCCCACCAAGCTTTATGATTTGGCGGAGGCGGGCCTTGAGATTCTGGAAATGTCCAGACAAAGAACATCCATCGGAGAGGTGATGCTTTGTCGGGTGAAGAGAAGCGGCTATGTTCAGATTGCCGGTCCAGTTGCAACAAAGGACACGAAGAAGCTTTGTGAAAAGATGATGGACTATGGCGCCCGGTTGATTTTAATCGACGGCGCCATAGACAGAAAATCAATCGCATCACCGGAAACTTCGGATGCAATCATCCTGTCTACCGGGGCGGTGCTTTCAAGGAGCCTTAAGAATGTCGTAAGGGAAACAGCCCATATAGTTGAACTCTACAGTTTGGAAGAATTGGATGAGGGAGAGATGAGAACTCTGATAGAGTCCACCGAAGAAAAGGATAGAATCGCTTTGATATCAGGTGGAGAAATCAGACAACTGGATCTTGAGACAGGCCTTGGAGCGGGAAGATATATCGACGAAGAAATAGATGACAGCGTGGATGCCTGCTTTATTCCCGGAGCTTTGACGGAAAGCATAATTAATGCCATAGCTCCGGAAAAGCTAAGGAGAACCAAGTTTATTCTTAAAGACCCCACCAAGATTTTTATCGACTCCGTAAACTGGAGGAAGCTTGTGAAGAAAGGCTTTAGGGTCCAGGTCCTTAAGAATATCAGGGTGGCAGCCGTTACGGTTAATCCCTTTTCTCCCGCAGGTTATTCCTTTAATAGCCAGGAGCTGGTTGATGAAATGCAGAAGGCTTTAAGAGATATTCCGGTAATAGATGTGAGAAAATGATTTTCCGAGGTAGAGTATGAGCAGGGAAAAGAGCAGAAGACTTACCAATACAAAGACAAAGCGTGAAAGCGGATACGATCATGTGGTTTCATGCCTTGAAATAGAGACTCCCTTTGGGAAGAAGGCTTTGAAAAGCAGTAGAACCTTCTATCCGGGGGAAGAGGATGAATTGAGAGCGGAGCTTGATAAGGTTCAGAAGCTTTTTGAATTTGCCAAGGAGGATAAGAAGACCCTCAGTCTTCTTTCCGAGCATTTTATGTGCATGAAGGATATCGAAAACACCTTGATGAGAAGCACCGGTGTCAATCTTTCCGTTGTGGAGATATTTGATGTAAAATCTCTTCTTTTCTATGCATCCGAAATAGGGAAATTATTGGAAGGAACCGGGATTGATGATGAGTTTTTCCCCATGATACCGGAGGATTTGGTGAGCCTTCTTGATCCCAGAAATGACAGAACCAATACCTTCTATCTCTACGATGAGTATTCCAAAGAACTGGCGGAACTTAGAAGCGAGAGAAGAGGCTTGGAATTGGAGCGAAGGAAAATCCAAAAAGCCAGAAAGGAATCGATCCTTAAGAATTACGGTATCGCTCTTACCCCCAAATTCGACATAGTTATTCCCAAGACCAGCGAGGATATAGAAAAGGCCAGACAGATAGAAGATCTGGAGGCCATTGCGGAGGATTATTCCTCTGTAACCTTTGCTCTTACCAGGAACGAAGAAGTCTATGCTTTGTTCAAACGAGGGGAAGAGATAGAGACCCAAATCGAGGAAGAGGAAACCAAGGTAAGAAGAGTGCTTTCCAAGGCTATCGGAAAGAAGAAGGATATTCTTCTGGATAATTGCAGGAGAATCGGAAGGCTGGACCTCCTTCTTGCAAAGGCGAAATTCGCCATCAAGAGAAACTGCGTTAAACCGGAAATCCTGGATGAGCATATCATCCAGATTGAAGAGGGAAGACAGCTCCAGATGGAGGAGATAATAAGAGCCAAAGGAAAGGATTATACTCCCGTAACCATGACTTTGGGAGAAGGGGTCACCTGTATCACCGGAGCCAATATGGGAGGAAAGACCATATCCCTTAAGCTCTCCGGATTGGTGCCACTCCTTGCTCAAAAGGGATTCTTTGTTCCTTGTAAGAAAGCAAGGGTTGGTCTATCAAACAATGTGAGGATTTTGATAGGCGACAGTCAGTCCATGGAAAGGGGCCTATCAAGCTTCGGAAGCGAAATGGAGGAGCTGAAGGAAATTCTTGATCAGGCAAAGGACAGGTCTTTGATACTGATCGACGAGATTGCCAGCGGAACCAATCCTGTGGAGGGCCTTGCTCTCACCAAGAGCCTGGTGGAGTATTTCATCAAGAGACCATATATCACTTTGATAACAACCCACTACGAAGGGGTTACGGAAGAGGAAGGTGTCAGAAATCTTCAGGTTAGGGGTCTTGCGGGGGCCAACTTCACTTTGTTGGATAAAGAGCTTAGACGTGCCAACAGAAAAGAAAGAATTGAGATAATAGGACGGTATATGGACTATCGCCTGGAGGAGGTTTCAAGAGATAAGGAAGTACCCAAGGATGCACTGAACATCGCCAAGATGCTCGGTATAGATAAGGAAATAATAGAAGGCGCAAAGAAGTATATAAAGAGTAGTTAGTAAGGAGAACGAGGAATGAAAAGCAAACTTAACCTGGATCCCAAGGTAGTTGAAAGCGCTCGCAATCATGCCAGAAATATTGCCCATGACATGCAGGAGTTTATCGACAGACATACCACGGTGAGTACGGAGAGAACCATCTTGAGGCTTCTGGGAGTGGACGGAGTGGATGATGTGGAAACACCCC
>CAJOQI010000079.1 GCA_905236895.1 uncultured Peptostreptococcaceae bacterium
CATGGACCTATACAAGGGTGAAGCCCTTGCCATAGTAGGAGAATCCGGTTCGGGAAAATCCGTATTTACAAAAAACTTTATCGGCCTTCTGGATAAGAACGGCTGGGTGGATTCCGGTTCCATCATGTACTACGGCATGGAAAGCGGACCTGTTGACCTTGCCACCTTCAAGAAGGAAGAGGAGTGGCAGAAGATCAGGGGTAAACACGTTGCCATGGTAATGCAGGATCCAATGACTTCTCTCAACCCTCTTAAAACCATAGGCTGGCAGATAGAGGAAGCCCTTACTCTACATCAGGGCCTTAGGGGCCAGGAAGCCACGGCAAAGGCCATAGAGATTCTTTCGGACGTTGGTATTCCCGAGCCTGAAAGAAGGGCCAAGCAATACCCCCACGAATTTTCCGGTGGTATGAGACAGAGGGTAGTAATAGCCATCGCCATGGCCTGCAATCCTGAGATTTTGATTTGTGACGAACCAACAACTGCTCTTGACGTAACCATCCAGGCTCAGATTCTTCAGCTCATAAGAGACCTGAAGGATAAGTATGGACTGACCACAATCTATATCACCCATGACCTGGGAGTTGTAGCTAACGTTGCGGACAGAATAGCCGTAATGTATGCGGGAGATATTGTGGAGGTTGGGGGATGCGACGAGGTATTCTACGATCCGAGACATCCCTATACCTGGGCACTTCTTTCATCCCTGCCTCAGCTGGGAATCAAGGGAGAGGAGCTTTACGCCATCAAAGGTACCCCGCCCAATCTCTTTAATGAGATCAGGGGCGATGCCTTTGCTCCAAGAAATCCAAAGCCTCTAAAGATAGATTTCCTTTACAGACCGCCATACTTTGATGTTTCGCCTACCCATAAAGTTAGGACCTGGCTTATGGATCCCAGGGCACCCAAGGTTGATCCTCCGGAAATCATCAGCCACATAAAGGACATCAAGCTGGACAATATGGCAGGAGGTGAGAAGAAATGACAGATATTAAAGACAGAGAAGTTCTTTGTTCCGTCAAGGATCTGGAAGTCACCTTCGGCAAGGGAAGAAAGAAATTCGTTGCTGTCCACGGTGTAAACTTTGATATTTATAAGGGCGAAACCTTCGGCTTGGTTGGAGAGTCCGGTTCCGGAAAGACCACCATCGGAAGGGCCATCATCCGAATCAATCCCGTATCTGCGGGAGAGGTTCTCTTTAAGGGAGAGAGAATCTCCGGAAAGATTTCAAGGGAAATGGATAAGACCGTTACCCAGAAGATTCAGATGATATTCCAGGATCCCATGGCCTCCCTTAACGAGAGAGCCAAGGTTGACTATATCGTCTCCGAGGGACTTATAAACATCTATCCCAATATGAGCAGAGAAGAGAAGGAGGAGAGGGTATCAAAGGCTCTTTCCGACGTAGGGCTTCTGCCTGAGTTTGCAAGCCGTTTCCCTCATGAGTTTTCCGGAGGACAGAGACAGAGAATAGGTATTGCAAGAGCCCTCATTATGGACCCTGATTTTATCATTGCGGACGAGCCCATCTCCGCCCTTGACGTATCCATCAGAGCTCAGGTGCTTAATCTCATGAGCAAACTTCAGAAGGAGAAGGATTTGACCTATCTGTTCATTGCCCACGACCTTTCCGTTATGAGGTTTATTACGGACAGAATTGCGGTAATCCATAAGGGAGTTATAGTGGAACTGGCGGAGACGGAGAAGCTTTTTGCCCATCCCCTTCATCCCTATACCAGAGCTTTGCTTTCCGCCATTCCTATGCCGGATCCACATAGCGAGAAGGTTAAGGTGGTAACCACCTATGATGAAAAGATGCACCACTATGAAGATGATCCACCCAGATGGATTGAGATAGAGGAGGGGCATTTCATCATGGCCAATAATGAAGAAGAAGCACAGTATAAGGAAATCCTTAGTAAATGAGTTTTAGAGACAGCGTTAAATGCAAAAATCCGGAAACGATAGTTTACGGGAATATAATCAAAGAATTAAAGAGCCGCGGCAAAACCCCGGATCCTGCCTATGAGCAGATAATAGTAAAATGCATCAGGGACTCGGGAGACTTGGACTATGCTGAGGCTCTTGAGTTTTCAGTGGACAGTATTCCATCCATGAAGAAAGCCTTTAGAGAGGGCTGCGTTGTAATAACCGACAATAAGATGGTTCAGGCGGGAATAAATCGTGAAAAGCTTGAATCCTTGGGATGCGAGGTTGTCTGTTTTATAGGCCATCAGGATGTGGTTAAGGAAGCTAAAGAGACGGGAGCCAGCAGGGGATCCATCAGCATGCGAAAGGCCTTGCTTATTGATATGCCTGTTATCTTTGCTGTGGGAGGAGACCCGGAAGCCCTTAAGGAGATAGAGAAGATTAGGGAAGATGGCTTGGTTCCTGCAGGTGTCATAGGAGTTACACCGGGACTATTAAATGGAATTGATAGAAAGGAAAGTCTTTTCAACTCCGGAATTCCGTGTATAATAACACGTGGCGCTAAAGGCGGAAACCATATTGCCTGCGCCGTGATAAATGCCATAATTTGCAATCTATAATGCAAATACCAAGGAGGTATTCGTTAATGTCAGAAAAAGGTACATATTATATTACAACGCCCATTTATTATCCCAGTGCCAATCTTCATATTGGCCATACCTATTGCACCGTAATGACGGACGCAATGGCCAGATTCAAAAGGCTTTTGGGATATGATGTTAGATTTCTTACGGGAACCGACGAGCACGGCCAAAAGATTCAGAAGAAGGCCGACGAGGCGGGAGTTACACCTCAGCAATTTGTTGATCAGGTGGTAGAGGGAATCAAGGAACTGTGGGCAACCATGGAAATATCCTATGACGATTTCATCAGAACCACGGAAGACAGACATGTTAAGAGGGTTCAGGAAATCTTCAAGAAGATGTACGACAAAGGGGATATTTATAAGTCCGTCTACGAGGGACTCTATTGTACTGACTGCGAAGCCTTCTGGACCGAAAGCCAGCTTGAGGATGGAAAATGTCCCGACTGCGGAAGGCCTGTGGATAAGGCTCAGGAAGAAGCCTATTTCTTCAGACTTTCCGAATACGGAGATAAGCTTCTTAACCTCTATGAGGAACATCCGGAGTTTTTACAGCCGGATACAAGAAGAAACGAGATGAAGGCCTTCATCAATCAGGGTCTGGAGGATCTCTGCATTTCCAGAACCAGTTTTGACTGGGGTATTCCCGTGCCAATCGACGAGAAGCACGTAATCTATGTATGGCTGGATGCCCTTTCCAACTATATCACCGCTCTTGGCTATCCCGACGATCCGGAGCTTTATCAAAAATACTGGCCTGCAGACGTTCATCTGGTTGGAAAGGAAATCGTCCGTTTCCACAGCATTATTTGGCCTGCAATGCTTATGTCAATCGACGAGCCCCTGCCCAAGCAGGTTCTTGGTCACGGCTGGCTCCTAATCGACGGCGGTAAGATGAGTAAATCCAAGGGCAATGTGGTTGACCCTGTGGTTCTTATTGAAAGATACGGAATCGACGCTCTTAAATACTTCCTTCTGAGGGAATATACCTTCGGTCAGGACGGAGTATTCACCAATGAGGTGCTTTTAAGAAGAATGAACTTCGACCTGGCAAACGATCTGGGCAATCTGGTTTCAAGAACCGTTTCCATGATTGAGAAATACTGTGATGGAATTGTTCCCGCGGCAAAAGGAAGTGACGAATTCGACAAAGAACTGGAAGAAATCGCTGCTGCCGCACCTGCAAAGGTGGAAGCGCAAATGGATAAATTCGCCTTCAATATGGCCCTGGAAGAAATCTGGATTCTGGTTAGAAGAGCGAATAAATATGTTGATGAAAAAATGCCTTGGGCTCTTGCAAAGGATCCGGAGAAGAAGAATGACCTGGATACCTGCATGCATCATTTGGCTGAGGCTCTTAGGGTTGTTTCAATACTGATTTACCCCTTCATGCACACCACTGCGGATAAGATCAGAGAGCAGATCGGTGCTGAAGGTGAGGTTAAGTGGGAAGATGCCCATGTATTTAACTTTATGAATGGCAATAAGATTTCCAAGGGAGAGGTTCTCTTTCCAAGATTGGATATCGACAAGGAATTGGCTGAACTGGAAGCCCTTAAGGGAGCTCAGGCTTCCGAGGAAGTGGGTGCTGCAGAGGGAAATATCCCCCTGGAGCTTAAGCCTGAAATCGTCTATGACGATTTTGATAAATTGGATTTAAGAGTTGGAACCATTCTTAAGGCGGAGAAGCATCCCAATGCGGATAAGCTTTTGGTATTCCAGGTTAAGATGGGAACGGAAACAAGACAGATTGTTTCCGGCGTGGCCAAGGACTTCACACCTGAAGAGATGGTTGGCAAGAAGGTTATCGTTGTAGCCAATCTGAAGCCAAGAGATTTAAGAGGGCTTGAGTCCAAGGGAATGATTCTCTTTGCGGATAACGGTGACAAGCTTGCCATGGTTTCAACGGATGCGGAAGACGGAAACCCGGTGACCTAGATGTTATTCGATTCCCACGCCCATATTAACGAAGATAGATTTGATAGAGAAGCTCGCCTTTCCCTTGTTCAAGAGATCGAGGAGAGGGGTGAGCTTGCCTTTGTTGCGGATATAGGCTTTGATCTTGAATCATCAAAGCGGGCCATAGAGTCCGCCAAGGCTTCGGAAAAGCTGATTGCGGTAATTGGCGTCCACCCTCATGACAGCAGGCTGATGACGGAAGAGGTGCTGGCAGAGATTCGCAGCCTTTCTCGGGAGCCCAGGGTAAAGGC
>CAJOQI010000080.1 GCA_905236895.1 uncultured Peptostreptococcaceae bacterium
AAATCATCTGCTGCATAAACGAAGATGCAACCATGAACGAATATGCCGGCAAGTACGCAGGCATGGATAGATATGAATGCCGTAAGGCCTGGGTTAAGGATCTGGATGAGGCAGGCTATCTGGTTAAGACTGAAGAGATGGTTATTCCCGTTGGTGAATGCTATCGCTGCCATACAGTTATTGAACCCATGCTTTCAGACCAGTGGTTCGTAAAGATGGAAGAGCTGGCAAAGCCCGCAATAGAGGCGGTGGAAAAGGGTGACCTTAAGTTTGTTCCGGAAAGATTCGACAAAGTCTATCTCCGCTGGCTCAATGAAATCAGAGACTGGTGTATCTCCCGTCAGCTTTGGTGGGGACATAGAATCCCTGCCTGGTACTGCGATGACTGTGGTGAGATAACCGTCAGCGAGGATGATGTTCATGAATGTGCTCACTGCGGTTCCAAGAATATCCGTCAGGATGAGGACGTTTTGGACACATGGTTCTCATCGGCCCTTTGGCCCTTCTCAACCATGGGATGGCCGGAGGAAACGGAGGACATCAAATACTTCTTCCCAACGGATGTTTTGGTAACGGGTTATGACATTATCTTCTTCTGGGTAGTAAGGATGGCCTTTGCATCCCTTGAAGCAATGAATGACATCCCCTTCAAATATGTTTATATCCACGGACTTGTTAGAGATGAGCTGGGAAGAAAGATGAGTAAGTCTTTGGGTAACGGAATCGATCCTTTGGATATCATCGAAGAATACGGTGCAGACGCCCTTAGGTTTATGCTTACCACCGGTATTTCTCCCGGTAATGATATGCGTTTCCTTATGGACCGTGTTATGGCCGCAAGAAACTTTGCCAATAAGCTATGGAATGCGTCCAGATTTGTAATCATGAATATCAAGAGTGAAGAAGGAGAATTCCTTCCTATGTCCATGGAAAATCTAAAGGATGAGGATAAATGGATTCTCACCAAGATTTCAGATGCAGTTTCCTATGTAAACAGGAATATGGACAAGTTTGAACTTGGTATGGCAGGACAGAGGGTTTACGACCTTATCTGGAATGAATTCTGCGACTGGTATATTGAACTGGTTAAGAAGAGACTTTGGAGTGAGGACGAAGAGGACAAGAAGATTGCAAGAGGTGTGCTTGTTTATTCTCTTAAGAGCATGGTAAAGCTTCTCCATCCATTTATGCCATTTATTACGGAAGAAATCTGGGGATTCCTTCCAAAGGAAGAAGGAGAAACCTACCTGATTTCAGCTGCTTGGCCCAAGGAGGAATCTTCCGACTATAGCGAAGAAGCCAAGAGGCTTGATGATGCCATGGATGTAATCAGGGCAATCAGAAATATCAGAGCCGAAGCAGAAGCCGCACCAAGCAAGAAACTGGATGCAATTATAGTTTCTCAGGGTGAAACACTGGAAAGTTATAAGCTGACAGAATCATATATCAAAAATCTGGCCAACGTGGAAGGCATTTTATTCACTTCGGATAAGTCTATGGCGCCAAAGGATGCAATGACCGCAGTCCTTGATGGGGCTGAGCTCTATATTCCTATGGAGAATCTTATTGACTTTGATGCGGAGTTGGAAAGACTTTCCAAGGAAAAGGCAAGACTTGAGGGAGAAGTTAAGAGAGCTGCGGGAAAGCTTTCAAACGAAGGCTTTACATCCAAGGCACCAAAGGAACTTATAGAAGCGGAAGAAGGTAAGCTTAAGGATAATCAGGAAAAACTGGATAAGGTGATTGAACGTATAGCCATAGTTGAGGAGAAATTGGGCAAATAATGGAAAGAGTTTTACTGTTTTATAATCCCAGTTCCGGCAACGGAATGTTCAAGACCAACCTTGATTATATAATCTCACGTTATCAGGAAGCGGGTAAAAGGATAACCGCCATAAGAGCATCAGGTGATTCCGGTATAAATGAATTTATGGCCGAAATCGGAAAAGAAGAAGGCGGTATTGAGTTTTCCCAGGTTCTTGCAGCAGGTGGAGACGGAACCATCAATGTTTGCGTTAATGCCAGGCTTGATAACGGTGTAGATCTTCCTCTGGGCATTCTTCCAGCGGGAACCGCTAATGATTTTGCCTCATATTTTGAGATTCCCAACAATATTGAAACCATGCTAGATATTGCCCTGGGTGACAAATATACCTATGCGGATGTGGGTGTGGTAAATGACAGATATTTCATCAATGTGGCTGCAATCGGTCAGGTGGTTGATGTAAGCCAGAAGACGGATCCTACATTAAAGAATACCATCGGTGTTCTGGCATACTATCTTAAGGGACTTTCCGAAGTTCCTGAACTTAAGCCTGTGAAGGTTACTCTCACAATTCCGGATAAAGTATATAAAGAAAAGATGTACTTCATGGTTGTGATGAACGGGAAGTTCGCCGGAGGGTTTAGAATGGTTTCTCCCGATGCGGAGATAAACGACGGAATGTTGGATATAATGCTTTTTAGAGATATGAAAATCTTTGAAATGCCACATATGTTCTTCCAGCTTATTCAAGGAAAGCATGGAAGCAATAAGAATGTGCTTCAGCTTCAAGTCTCTTCATTAAAAGTTGAGTCAGAAGTGGATCTTCCAACGGATATAGATGGAGAACACGGAGAAAAGTTGCCATTGGAATTTTCCGTCCTTAATAAAAGACTTAAAATCAATACCAGAGAGGAGCTCTAAAATGGGTGTTTTGGAAGAACAAGGACTTGTTATTCTGGAAACGGATGAGTATGAAAGACTGGTTCAATTCTTCGTTGAAAACGATTTGGAATTCGACGGAGATGAGGAAGTGGATACTGACATAGTGAAATGCTATAAGGTGGTAGATGGAGAAGATAATCTCCTTGGTGGAGCGTGCCTGGCTATGAGAGAAGGCGAATATATCATCGACGGCATAGCAATAGATGAGTCCCTTAGGAGCAAAGGAATCGGAGGAATCCTTTTAAATATAATTCTAGAGGACATCAAGGATTTGGGAGGAGATACCCTTTATCTGGCAGCAAAGGTTCCTTCCTTCTACTATAAAAACGGATTTGAACCTGTTGATCCGGACAGTTCGCCAAACTTCTTCGAGTGTAAGAACTGCCCTCAATATAATGTTAGTTGTCACCCGGAAATAATGAAAAGGAGAATCGAGAATGTTTAATAGGGAAAGTGTGGACAGCAATACCTACAATGTGGACAATTATGAATTTATCAAAAGATTTTCACCCAAGGTTGGAGCATGGATTGAACAGGAGTATCTGAGGCAGAAGAACAATATTGAGCTTATAGCCTCCGAAAACTATTGCTCCGAAGCGGTACTTGCTGCATGCGGAAGTTGCCTTTCCTGGAAATATGCAGAAGGTTATCCCTATGAGAGAACAAGCGGAAATACGGGAAGATACTATGGCGGAACCGTAAATGTTGACGCCATAGAAGAATATGCCTGCGAAAAGTGGAGAGAGGTTTTCAATACGGATTATCATGTAAACGTTCAGCCTCACAGCGGTTCTCAGGCAAACTTTGCTGCCTATAAGGCCATCCTTGAGCCGGGAGACACCATTCTGGCCATGTCCCTTGACAACGGCGGACATCTTACCCATGGATCAAGAGTATCTTTCAGCGGAAAGCTTTATGACGTTCAGTTCTACGATGTGGACGAGAACGGAATTATCGATATGAATGACGTTAGAAAAAAGGCTGAGGCCATTAGACCCCAGCTGATCCTTGCAGGAGCTTCAGCCTATGCAAGGACTATCGATTTTGCCGCATTCAGTGAAATAGCAAAGTCGGTTGACGCATACTTCATGGTAGATATGGCCCATATTGCAGGTCTTGTTGCAGGGGGAGCTCATCCATCACCCTTTGGTTATGCGGATGTCATCACCACAACAACTCACAAGACATTAAGGGGTCCAAGAGGAGGACTTATCTTCGCTCGTCAAGACTTGGCCAAGAAGGTTGACAGCGCCGTCTTCCCTTATGCCCAGGGCGGTCCCTTGGAGCATATTATTGCAGCAAAGGCAATCTGTGCCGAAGAAGCACTTGATCCTGCATTTAAAGAATATGCCGCACAGGTTGTATCAAACTGCAAGGCCTTTGCAGAGGAGTTTATCAGCCTTGGCTATAAGGTTGTAACAGGTGGTACTGACAATCACGTATTCCTCCTTGATCTTTCGGAATTCGAATTTACTGGAAAAGACCTTCAGGACAAGCTTGATGAAGTTGGAATTACCCTTAATAAGAATGCTGTTCCGGGAGATCAGCGTCCACCAAAGGAAACCAGCGGTGTAAGAATAGGAACTGCACCTATGACCACCAGAGGATATAAGGAAGATGATTTCCGTCAGGTGGCTCATAAGATTCATGAAGTAATCCAGTCCATGAAATAGGTAAATCATGAGAATAATTATAGACGGTATGGGAGGGGACAATGCCCCTCAAGCCATTGTAAAAGGTGTTATTGATGCTAAAGCTGAGATCCCCCATGAGATTGTAATTCTGGGGGATGAGAAACTGATCGCCAAGGCCTTGAAAAAAGAAGGCTATAAAGGTGATGGTATTTCTGTTGTCAATTGCACCGAAAACATAGAGAACGATGAATCTCCCGTAAAGGCCGTAAGGAATAAAAAGGGCTCTCCCATAGTTAAGGGTCTTACCATGGTCAAGAAGGGAGAGGGAGATGTATTCATCTCCGCAGGAAGCACGGGAGCTATCCTTGCGGGAGGTCTTATTGTCCTTGGAAAAATCAAAGGAATAGATAGACCCACCTTGGCGACCATCTATCCCGTAATCGGAAGAGAGCCATCTCTTCTAACGGATGCGGGAGCCAATGCGGAGTGCAAGCCCATAAACCTTCTTGAGTTTGGTCTTATGGGAGCTATCTATATGGATAGGGTAATGGAAAGAAAGCATCCCACAGTTGGCCTTGTGAATAACGGTACCGAAGAAGGCAAGGGCACTGCCCTGACAAAGGAAGCCTATGAGCTTCTTAAGAAGAGCAGCCTTAATTTTATCGGAAATATTGAAGCAAGAAGCCTTCCCAACGGTGCCTGTGATGTAATCGTAACAGATGGGTTTACGGGAAATGCCATTCTAAAGACAACTGAAGGAATGGGACTTATGGTATTGAGGGAGATCAAAAGAAGATTTACCTCTGATGCTCTTTCCAAAATGGGAGCCATGCTTCTAAAGAAGCAACTTATGAATATAAAGAAGGACCTAAACTATGTTGAATACGGCGGAGCTCCAATTCTTGGAGTTAAAGGTGCCCTATTAAAGATGCACGGCTCCTCAGATGAGGTTGCGGTAAAACAAACCATTCTAAAATCCATTCCCTATGTGGAAGGAAAGGTTGTTGAAATCATAGAGCATTCCGTTGCGGAAATTGATGAAATTATGTCGACGGGAGATCAGGAGAGATCATGGAAATTCTGGAAGAAAAAATAGGATATAAATTCAATAATCCTGAACTCCTGAATCTGGCTCTTACTCATAGCTCCCTTGGAGTAATGGATGAAAACAATTTAAGGTTGGACAACGAAAGACTGGAGTTTATCGGTGACGGTTTCTTGGATGCGGTGGTAGGCGCCGAACTCTATACTCTCTTTGGTGGAAATCCGGAAGGAGTTCTCACAAAGCTTAGAGCAGAGATAGTCTGCGAGAAATCCCTGGCGGATATAGGCAGAGGTCTTAACCTGAACAATCTTATTCGCATGGGTTCCGGAGAGATAAAAACCGGAGTTCACGAAAGAGATTCGGTTATTGCCGATGGAGTGGAAGCAATCATTGGAGCCGTTTATCTTGACGGAGGCTTTGATGAAATGCGGAAGGTTACCCTCAATTTGGTTGCCCATCTTCTGGAAAAGGCCAAGAAGGGAACCTTGCTTTCTGACTATAAGAGCAGGCTTCAGGAGTATTATCAAAAATTAAAGAGTGACGACGAACTTGAGTATGTCACTGTAAAAGAAGAAGGTCCGGATCACGACAAGACCTTCTATATAGAAGTAAGACACGGAGAAAAAGTACTGGGTAGAGGCAGCGGAAAAACAAAGAAAGAAGCTGAAAAGAAAGCTGCCATGGATGCCCTGAAAGTGGAGGAATAATGTATTTTAAGAGATTGGAAATGCATGGGTTCAAATCCTTTGCCGACCCTGTAATCATCGACTTCCATGAAGGAATAACCTGCGTTGTTGGTCCCAACGGAAGCGGAAAGAGCAATATCAGTGATGCCATCAGATGGGTTCTTGGTGAACAAAGCCCAACTGCCTTGAGAGGCGGAAAGATGGACGAAGTTATCTTTGCGGGAACAGCCAGCCGTAAATCCAAGGGTATGGCCGAGGTTGTTTTGGTTATAGATAACTCCACCAGGATTCTGGATATCGATTACAGTGAGGTTTCCATAACAAGAAGAATGTTCAGAGACGGTACCAGCGAGTATCTTATTAACAATACCCCTTGCAGACTTAGGGATATTAGAAATCTTATTATGGATACGGGTATCGGAGTTGACGGTTGTTCCATTATCGGTCAGGGCAAGATTTCGGATATTGTCAGTACCAAGCCGGAAAGCAGAAGAGAAATCTTTGAAGAAGCTGCGGGGGTTGTTACCTATAAGACCAAGAGAAGAGAGGCTGAGAGAAAGCTGGAGTCAACCACAGTTAATCTCAACCGTATTAACGACATCATCAACGAAATCGAAGGAAGAATCGATACCCTTAGAGAAGATAGCATCAAGGCAAAGGAATATCTTGATCTTAAAAAGAGGTACGAGACCCTTGAGATTAATGTAATCCTCCGTGACATAGATAATATCGAGGAAAGCGCCAAGGCCTTTAAGAACGATATAGAGAGCATAGGAAAAGAAATCGAAAAGCTTACTTTGGAGCATAGCGATATCTTTGCTGAATCCGGAAGGCTCAGCGAAAGAAGAGAACTCCTGGACAGACTAACTGCCGAAACAAGAGACAGCATTATGGTTCTGGCACAGGAGATTAACGATATTACCAATGCGGGCAAACTCAATGAAGAAAGAATGGCCGGCATTGAAAACGAGAAAGAATTAATAGCCCAGGATATTACAAACCTTGCCGAAAGACTCTCCAAGGAAAAAATCAATTTGGAGAATTCCGACAAGGAAGAGGCTGAACTTAATATTGAATTGGAGAAGGCCAAGGGAACTCTTCAGAATGAAATCGACGAATACAATAAGGTTGCGGCGCATCAGAGTGAATTGGCAGCAAAGGCAGATGAAGGAAGAAAGGAACTCTTCGAAAAGAGAAGCAGTCTTTCTGCTATCGAAAGCGAAATCAAGGGAATGGACAATCTGAAGGACAATCTCTTAAGCAGAAGGGATGAACTTCAGACCATGAGTACCACAGTTTCTCAGGATAAAGAGAATCTGGCCACATCTCTTGACGAAGTAGAAAAAACCATCAAAGCCGAGGAAGAAGCCCTTGAGGAACTGAAGAAGAAGATTGCCCAGCTTATAGAAGAGAATAACGAAACCAGGGTTAAGATTCTTGAACTCAACGAAACCATAGCGAGGAATAAGATTGACATAGGAACCTATTCGGCCAGACGGCATACTTTGGTTGAACTGGAAAACAGTTATGAGGGATATACCTATGGAGTAAAGACTCTTCTTAAGGAAAAGAGACAGGGTATTTTGGGCGTTGCAGGTGAGCTTATGGAAGTGCCAAAGGGCTATGAAATAGCCATGGAAACTGCCATGGGTCAAGCCATGCAGAATATCGTATGTGAGAGAGATCAGGACGCCAAGGAAGCCATTGAATTCCTAAAAGCCGAAAAGGCAGGAAGGCTTACCTTCCTTCCAATCGAGTCCATCAAAGGCGGAAGAGAGTTCGACCTTGAGCCTCTTAAGGGTGATTCCGGATATATCGATATAGCCGAAAATATCGCTACCTTTGATGAAGCCTATAGAGGAATCTATTCCTATCTGTTGGGAAGAGTTGCTGTGGTTAAGGATTTGGACAGCGCCATCAGACTTTCCAAGAAGGGCACCGGACTTAGGTTTGTTACTCTCTCCGGTGAAATAATTAATGCGGCCGGAGCTATCACAGGTGGTACCTCCAAGAATAAGCCCATCAATGTTCTTGAAAGAAGAACCGAGATAAGAGAACTGGCGGAAAAGCTGGAAGAGCTGGAAAAGAATCTTAAGGATAATGAAGCTGAACTGGAAAGACTCAATCAGCTTAGCGAAGATTATTCATCAAAGATTTCAGCTCAGGAGGACGAGCGTCATTCCAAGGAAATCAATCTTTCCTCCTTGAGAAGCGCCGGAGAAGCCGCCAGAGAAAGATATGAAAGAGAAATCGATAACGATAAGAGAATTGCCGGTGAACTTCTTTCCATTACGGAGCAACTGACTAATGCGGATAATATTACCGCCGATCAGAAGAAACAGATGGAAGAGATGTCCATGGACATTGAACAGCTCAATAAGGAAATAGAAGATGCAATCAACGCCAATGAAGAAGCAAGAGACCAGGCTTCCATCATGAGCGAAAAGGTTACAACCGCAAGGATCGCTGTAAATGAAATAGAGACCAGGGCTGATGAGCACGATCGTCTTGCCCAAAGAATAAGGGATGCTATTGACAGCTTCAAGAGACAGATTGAAGCAAAGAATGAGTATATGGAACAGCTTATTGCTGAGAAAGAAACCATTCTTAACGCAACAATTGACGGCGAAGCTCTTAATCTTAAGCTGGGCGAAAGAGAGGAAAAGGAAAATATCCTTAGGACCTTAAGCCTGGAGAGAGATGAGATCATAGAGAAGCAGAAACAAATAGATGCGGATCAAACAGGAGCTCAGGAAAGGATAAACGATCTGAGAGATCAAAAGTATCAGCTGGAGATTAAATCCGCCAAGGGCGAAACCAGATTGGAATCCATGAAGGAAAAACTGTGGGAGGAATTCGAAATCTCCTATGCCCAGGCTGCGGAAAGAAGAACGGAGGACTTCGTTTATTCCAGAGCACTTAAGGATACCAGAGAAATCAGGGCGAGAATCAGAGAACTGGGAGATGTTAATGTAGGCGCCATTGAGGAATACGATCAGGTTTCCGAGAGATATGCCTTCATGACGGAGCAGAGAGCCGATGTGGTTAAGGCTATGGATGAGCTTAACTCCATCATAAGAGAGATGGATACAACCATCAAAGAGAAATTCAAAGAGAATTTCGATAAGGTTGTTGTAAACTTTGAAGAGATATTCCAGGAACTCTTTGGTGGCGGTCAGGCTGAGCTTAGGATGGAAGACGAGAACGATCCTCTCAATTCGGGAATCGAAATCGTTGCCCAGCCACCGGGAAAGAAGCTTCAGAATAT
>CAJOQI010000081.1 GCA_905236895.1 uncultured Peptostreptococcaceae bacterium
GAAATCATAGGTGAGGCTGTTTGTGAACACGACCTGGTACCAAAGGGAGAATATGATGACTATGTGGATAGGATTATGGATGAATGCGGACTTCAGCCCTTCCATAAACAAAGATATCCCCACGAATTCTCCGGCGGTCAGAGACAGAGAATCTGTATTGCGAGAGCGCTTGCTCTTAATCCTGAATTCATAGTATGCGATGAGCCTGTGTCAGCTCTCGACGTATCTATTCAGGCCCAGATTATAAACCTGCTGAATGAACTTCAGGAGGAGCACCAGTTAAGCTATCTGTTCATTTCTCACGATCTTTCGGTAGTAGAGCATATTTCCGACGACGTAGGAGTAATGTATTTGGGCAATCTGGTAGAGTATGGACATAAGAAGGACATCTTCAGAAATCCGCTCCATCCTTATACAGAGGCACTGCTTTCCGCAGTACCCACACCGGATCCCAATGCCAAGATGAACAGAATCGTTCTTGAAGGATCAATTCCTTCTCCGGCGAATCCGCCAAAGGGATGTAAATTCCACACCAGATGTGCCAAATGCATGGAAATCTGTAAGGAAATCGAACCCCTTCAGAAGGAAGTTGAACCGGATCACTTTGTTAATTGCCACTTATACGATTAACTGAATAATTGGCTTAAAGGAGCGACCTTGGTCGCTCCTTTTTCGTGTCTGATGCGGATATATATGATATAATTATATGGCTATGGATAATAGATATAATGATGATGACAAGAGAACCATTGCGGATATGAGCGGCCTTGAACCAAGAGGACTTTTTTCTCAATGGTTTGGAATACTTGATCCAAGTATAAGGGCTGCCTATGGACCAAAGACAACCAGGGTAGGCACATCTGAAAGCCCTGCTAATGAGTGCTCAAGAAGACCCAGACCTTGGGAACCGGGAGGGGAAGTTGACCTTACTCCTGAAGAGAGAAGGGCCCTTATTAAATATGCTCTTAAATACACCCTTGCATTGGCTGGAGTGTTTATCCTCGGGTTTGGAATACTGATCTTTATACTTACAAGAATTTGGAACTAAGAAATGCAGGAGAAGAGCATCTATAAGGGAAGAGCGGAAAAATCTGATATTCAAGCCAGGATTGCTGCTGAGAGAAAGAGGAGGAAGGACATAGGTCTAATCGTTATTCTTTTGGTTGTGCTCTTGTCGGGAGCAATTTTTTATAAATTCCTGGTTTCACCCATTATGGAAAAAACCAAATACGATCGTTTTGTAAATGAGTTTACCGAATCCATAAATCACTCCAAGACCAATGGAGGAATTACCGTAAGCATGACAGAAGGGGAATACACATTGGAGGCCTATTCGGGAAGCTATGTTTACGATACGGTAATAAGCTGCGGAATGGGGGTTCCTTATGACAAGGATATGGAGGGAGATTTGGTAACCCTATCTTTTCCCAATGGTGCAAAGCTTGTATTCGGCGAGGGCGATGTAGAGCAGGGGATTAGAAAAGGGAAGAAAGGCCTTGTGATTCACTTCGTGGATGTGGAGAGCAGGGAATACCAATATATTTACGATGTTGGAAAATTTGCCACCACCAGAAGGTTTTTTGTGGATGCTTTGATCTACGGAGGTTGGTAGATAAAAACGATTCACCGACAATAATCCAAGGAGTAGATTATGGCTGAAGCAAGAGAAAGATGGAATATGGTAAGATGGAAGCACACCAAGAAGGACTATCTTATTAGAGGTGCCATTGCTCTTGCAATTATTATATTTGTAATATTCTTAATTGCCATTGTTCAATCCGCCTTGATGGTTAATAAATATCACAAGTATGTGGAGAATTATACCGATAGCATAAACCATGCCCACAAAAACGGTGGAATAATGGTGGAACACGGTGGAGAAAGCTTCAGATTGCAGAAGGAGAGAGCAAGTAACCTATATAACATCGTAGTAACAGCCGGCATGGGAAAAACCCAGAAGGCACCACCGGAGGGTGCGGATATATATACCTTGTCCTTCCCGGATGGATCCACTATGTTGCTTGCAGAAACGGACATTCCGGAAAAAAACAGAGAAAACGATGTGGGAGTATATATTTCCTTCACCAACAAAGACGGCGAAACCTATCAATACGATACGGATTTAATAGATCCGGGATTAATCAGAAAGACCCTCAGACCATAGAGGGTCTTTTCTACTGAGCGGAGAGGGAGGTGACAGCCTAAAATCCGCTAAAAAAAGCCATCTTTGGGGCAGGAAACCCTTGTTGAATCATTGACTTTCACCACCTTTGATAGTATGATGAACATGTATGACTTTATAATCATTTTCAAAATGAAATATATCTATAAGGAAGGAGATTCATCCAGATGAGGAATCCAAAAACAATGGATGGAAACACCGCTGCGGCTCATGTTGCTTATGCGTTTACAGAAGTTGCGGCCATCTATCCCATCACACCGTCCTCTCCCATGGCTGAAAGCATGGACGAGTGGGCATCAGAAGACAGAAGAAATGTTTTCGGCGAGCAGGTAAAAATCGTTGAGCTGGAATCCGAGGGTGGCGCTGCAGGTGCCGTTCACGGTTCAGTTACTGCAGGTGCTTATACCTCTACCTTTACCGCTTCTCAGGGCTTGCTCCTGATGATTCCGAATATGTATAAGCTGGCAGGTGAGCATACTCCCGCAGTTTTTCATGTATCTGCAAGAGCTCTTGCATCACATGCTCTTTCCATCTTCGGCGATCAGGCAGACGTTATGGCTGTTCGCCAGACAGGGTTCGTAATGCTGGCTTCCAACAGCGTTCAGCAGGTTATGGACCTGGCAGCTGTAGCACATCTTTCCGCTATAGGCGGAAAGCTCCCTGTGCTTCACTTCTTTGATGGTTTCAGAACATCCCACGAGCAGCAGAAGATTGAGACCTGGGACTATGAAGAACTGAAGTCAATGGTTGACTGGGACGCAGTAAAGGCATTCAAGAAGAATGCTCTTCACCCAACCAACCCCAAAAGCATGGGTCCTGCAGAACAGCCTGAATCCTATTTCCAGCACAGAGAGGCTTCCAACCCCGCATATTTGGAGACTCCTGAACTGGTAGAGAAGTATATGAACGCGGTCAATGCCAAGATTGGCACCGACTATAAGCCTTTCAACTACTATGGAAATCCCGATGCAACGGAAGTATTGGTTGCCATGGGTTCCGTTTGCGACGCAGCTGAAGAGCTTATCGATGCTTTGATGGCAGAAGGTAAGAAGGTTGGTATTATCGAGGTTCACCTCTATAGACCATTCTCCGCTAAGC
>CAJOQI010000082.1 GCA_905236895.1 uncultured Peptostreptococcaceae bacterium
ACGATAGCCAGTGCAATGAAGAGTACGGAAATCATAGCTGTGGACTGGTTACCTGTTGGGTTGGAAACGATTCCGCTCTGGCCAGCATCAGCAGCAGTCATGAATGTACCTGCTACAACGTTTACGAAGGATGCAATTACCAGGATAAGTACCAGAAGTGCGAAGATTGTGAAAAGCTTCTTTGCTCTGGGACCCATGGAGTCGCCTATTACCTCACCTACGGACTTACCGCCGTGGCGGAGGGATGAGAAGAGAGCACCAAAGTCATGTACTCCTCCAAAGAATATACCGCCGATTACACACCAGAGAAATACCGGAAGCCATCCGAATACAGAGGCCTGAATAGGTCCATTGATAGGACCTGCGCCAGCGATTGATGAGAAGTGGTGTCCCATCAATACTGCGGGAGGTGCGGCAACGTAGTCAACGCCATCTTCCAGCTCAACTGCCGGAGTCTTGCGATCGGGATCGATGCCCCACTGCTTTACCAGATAATTACCATAAGTAACATAACCGATAATCAATAAAATGATAGCTGCTAAGATAATTAGTAATGGTGTCATGCATTTTTCTCCTTTTCTTTTAAGATTTCTATACCGCTAACGAATCTCTTCAGGTCCGACCCTCGGCGGTTGTAAAGGGCCTTTCCCTCAGATACATCGTATACGACCAATCTGAATGCACTGAAGCCGTGGAATCCGAATTTATAACTTTGATAATGCTTGGCCTTCTTAATGGCGGCCTTGCAATTCTCCGGAATCTCCTTTGCTACAATGAACAATGTTACATCCGTATTCTTGTGATTCTCCTGAGGTCGAGCTCTTCTCATTCCTTCATCCCAAGCGGCCTTGTCCAGCTGCTCAATAAGTTCGGGTGTGAGATAGTCCGTCTTGTAGAAGAATGCATATTCATAGCTGTCTGCCTCTGCAATCCTTGCCTTTTTTACGAGAAAGTATTGCTCGTTGTGAAGTCTGAATATGGCTTCCGCGTGAAAGGGCTCAATGGGATCTATGTGATTAACATCATAGTAACCTCTATAAACATCCAAGGCCTTTTCAAGAATGCTATGAATATCGTGGTTGATATTTGCTAATTCACTCACGCCTTTGCTCCTTCAGCCGCAAGATTGGATGAAGGAATAATTTCTCCCGTTTCCTCATCCCTCTTTGGGCTGGTGAAGTCTGCATTAGGCAGGATTCCCTTAAGGTCTTCAAACAAAACCTTGGCAGCTCTTGTTCCCGGAAGCTGAATTACGGCGTATTCCTTATCTCCTTCGCCGATAACAAGATTCTCTACCAGAACCTCTCCCTTGCCGCAGCACATCTTGGTGGGAACACCAAGAACTCTTCTATAGCATCTCTTAATATCTTCGTACGGAATGTAATATTGTTTAAGTTTTGACTTGAAGAAAAAGTGTTTATCTCCAAGACGAACAACGCCAACCTGTCTGGCTTTTTTGAATTCAGCTTCTAAAGCTTTCTCATCAGAAGCGATATTGGTAACAGGTATCAATTTCATATCTATCTCCGTAAATTTCAATGGTTATAGCCTCTACCACAATATGTGGCATTAATATGCAGATATTTTACCACAACATAGAGGAAAAGTATAGTGATTTTTACAGCTTTCTGAATACTTACAAATTCACTTCTCAGGCTTCAAAACCCTTGCTATAGCTTGATTCCTTCCGCCTTTAGACTCTTAAAGATGAAATGCTTTTTTCTATAAAAGTGAACCCTCTCATTTATTTCAAAATTGTATGGCTTCAAAAGCACTTTCTTGTCCGTTTCCTCTCCCACCTCAGAGTCCAGGGTTTCTTCCAGATAAAGCGGGTTTTCCTTATATCCCTTTTTAATCAAATACTCCGCATGTTTCTCGTTGCAAAGCCTATAGAAGATCTCCGTCACTTCAAAATCAGAGGCGTTGCTCTCCGCTACTTCAACAACAATATGGGTCTTGCCTTTGCTTGCCATATGATCCCTAAGCTCGCTGCTGATTGTGAACTGCATCCATCTCCTCCATATGCCTTCAAAAAACAAACAACCGTAATCATTGGTGCCCCTCTAATTACGGTTGTGCTTTTTTAATCCTATTCGGCTGTATCCTCCTCTGTGGATTCGCCCTCTTCCTCCTGGCTCTCTTCCGAACCTTCTTCTTCGGAGGAATCATCTCCGCCGGTTATTCCGGTCTTAATAACCTCCGTTACTGCTTCTGTAATGATTTCTTCTTCGGTTATTTCCTCGGAAACCGTTATGCCGTTAATCTTTGTTGTCTTGGTGGTAATGGCCTTGCGACCCT
The DNA here is from genome assembly GCA_905236895.1 of uncultured Peptostreptococcaceae bacterium. Classification (GTDB taxonomy): domain Bacteria; phylum Bacillota; class Clostridia; order Peptostreptococcales; family Anaerovoracaceae; genus Eubacterium_B. Next base: position 2,299 of record CAJOQI010000082.1, read on the forward strand.
TTCTACCCCAGGTTACGATTTCCTCTTCCCCCGCATAGAGATCGCTGCTTTCTTCGTAAATCGTATCGTATGGAATGTCCTCTTCCTTGGTTGTTTCGTATTCAGCCTTTACACTGACTTCTCCCTGGCCAACCTTAATCTTTACTTCCATTCCTCCGTGCAGGGAATTTGGATCGATATCCGGATTGGCTGCCAAAAGTTCCTCTACTCCAATTCCGTGAGCAACCGCAATATCCCACATGGTATCGCTATCGGTGGTAATATAGATATTCTCCTCATTGGATCCATAGAGCAGAGTATTAAGCAAAGCTCTGGCATCCTTGGTAAGATTCTCAGCGCTGTTCTCACTCTGGGGAACCTTTTCAACCTTCAATTCGGGTTCTATGGTTACCTTTGCCGACTTGTCGTTGGGGTCCACAAACTCAGCTTTGATATCGCTAAGGAATTTATTGGCCTCCGCCTCAGTAGCAAAGAGAGCCTTCTGCTCCGTGCCCTTCATAATGGCGTAATAGTTCTCTCCGTCATTCTCGGTGGAACCTATATTTTCCTGGGGTTCCTGAGTTTCCGGAGTTGCCTCCTGTCCATCACCCGGAGTATTGTTTGCCGTTTCTTCGGACTGTGTGGGTGTGGGTGTGTCGGCAGGCTTTGGAGTCTTACCGCCCTTGAATAATCTTCCTATCAATGAGAAGAAGATAATCAAAGCCAAAAGGCAAATCAAAGCAACCGGTATAATCCTATAGCTGAATCTATAGCTTCCGATTACTATGCCTTTGTTTGTGAATACTCTTCTCAGTTTCTTTCTGATGTTGTTATAAAATTCTGAAACCATCCCTATTCTCCAAACCAATCAATAAAACTTCAGTTAATTATTATACTACTTTTTCCTTTATATTTCAAAGACCCATTTCGTCTCTGACTTCCACGAAACATTTAACCGCAAAGTCCATATCCTCCTTGGTATGAGCCGCAGAAACCTGAGTTCTGATGCGAGCCTTTCCCTTGGGTACCACCGGATAGGAGAAGGCTACCACATATACTCCCTTTTCCACCATTCTTCTTGCAAATTCCGCTGCGGTCTTTTCATCATAGAGCATTACGGGAGTGCATGGATGGGTTCCGGGAATCACGTCGAATCCATTGTCCACCAGCTGCTTTCTGTAATAGGCGGTCACCTCTTCCAGGTGATCCCTAAGTTCCGTGCTCTCCTCCAGCATATCGAAAAGTTCCAGCGAAGCTCCCGCTATTGCCGGTGCCAAAGAGTTAGAGAAGAGATAGGGTCTTGACCTTTGTCTCAAGAGATCTATTATCTCTTTTCTTCCTGAGGTATATCCGCCTGAAGCACCGCCTAAGGCCTTGCCCAGGGTTCCGGTTATAATATCCACTCTTCCTTCCACCCCATTATATTCTGCGGTTCCTCTTCCCTTCTTTCCTACGAATCCAACCGCATGGCTGTCATCCACCATAACCAGGGCATTATACTTATCCGCCAAATCGCAGACCCCCTTAAGATTGGCAATGATGCCGTCCATGGAGAATACTCCGTCGGTGGCGATGAGCTTAATCTTTGCTCCATCGGCGTCAGCCTGTTTCAGCTTCTCCTCCAGGTCCTCCATATCGTTATTCTTATATCTATATCTCATGGCGGGAGAAAGCCTTACTCCGTCTATAATTGATGCGTGGTTCAGTTCGTCGCTGATGATTGCATCCTCCGCCGTCATTATGGTCTCGAAAAGCCCGCCGTTGGCATCAAAGCAGGATGAATAAAGAATCGTATCCTCGGTCCCAAGGAATTGGGAGATCTTCTTCTCCAATTCCTTATGGATGTCCTGGGTGCCACAGATGAAGCGAACGGAAGCAACGCCGTAGCCTTTGCTGTCGTAGGTACGCTTGGCTGCTTCTATAAGTCTCTCATTGTCGCCCAGTCCCAAATAATTATTGGCGCACATGCAGAGTAGTTCTCTTCCGTCCTCAAGCCTTACATGTGCTCCCTGAGGCGAAAAGATTGGTGCTTCATTCTTAAACAGCCCCGCCTCTCTTATTTCCTCAACCTGATTCTTGTATTTCTCCAGTGCTGCTTTGTTTCCCATCATATCCTCCAAATTACTCTATATCCAATTCATCTATCTTTGCCCAATCCAGGATTACCTTCCCCGACTGGCCGGAAATCATGGCTTCAAAACCCTTCTCGTAATCTTTGATGTCAAATCTATGGGTGATGATGTCCTTAATATCAAGACCGGCCTGAATCATGGTTGTCATCTTATACCAGGTATCCCAGACCTTTCGGCCGTAGATTCCCCTCAGATTAAGACCGTTAATAATTACCGCCTCCATATCAACCTTAGTGTCTCTTCCCAGAAGTCCCAGGAGAGCAATCTTTCCCCCGTGCTTCATGGTGTGAATTATGGAGTCCAGGGCTTTTTCCGCTCCGGACATTTCAAGTCCCACATCAAAGCCTTCCGTCATCCCGATTTCTTTCATCACATCTTCCAGTTTTTCTCTGGAAAGATTGACGGTTCTTGTGGCTCCCAGCTTCTTGGCCAGATCCAGACGATAGTCGTTAAAGTCCGTTACCACCACGTGGCGAGCTCCTGAG
>CAJOQI010000083.1 GCA_905236895.1 uncultured Peptostreptococcaceae bacterium
ATACACAGACATCTCGATGCGCTGTCTAAGTCAGGGAAGATCAGGCGTGTCGGATCAAGAAAGTCCGGGTATTGGGATTCTTTAAATTATTAATGATTCAAAAATCAATCGACACGTTGGGACATCCGAATTACAGTCGAAACGGTAGCTCTTTTACGTGTAGAAAAGGAGAAAAAATGATTGTTGACATATTATGTTAAATTGTGAGTTTCGTTCCGGCAGTGCTTTTATACCTTTATCTGCGAAATCTTCGCAAGGAGGATTCCGAGTACAGCTTGAACTGCAGGCGTTTGCTGATTTGGCCGATGAGTTTCAGGCAATAAACGATAACTTTGTCTTCATACCCTTTATATTAGTATTCATCGAGCTGTTCGTTTTGATAAAGGGTATCCTGTTGATCAGAAAAAGAAAGACGGGGAACAGAATATACAGAGCCCTTATTGCAAAAAAGGGAAAAGCCCAACTATAGATCGATTAATTGTTTATGGAGGAGAAGCTATGAAAAACCTACTCGTTGTTGTGGATATGCAGAATGACTTTATCCACATGGCTCTCGGTACCCCCGAGGCCCAAGGAATAGTGGATGAAGTTGTTGGCTTAATCGAGGACCGGCATTACGATGCTGTTGTTGCCACATTGGATACCCATGGAGAAAACTATATGGGTACCTTTGAGGGAGAACATCTTCCGGTTGTTCACTGCGTCAAAGGAACCAAAGGTTGGGAGCTTAATGATAAGGTGGCAGCAGCTCTCGAAAAGAGAAATGCTATCCTGGTTGAAAAACCCACCTTCGGCTCTGCGAAGTTAGTCGAGATGCTGAAAGAAGAAAGACCCGAGACTATTACCTTCTGCGGCCTTTGTACGGATATCTGCGTAATCTCCAATGCCCTTATGGCAAGAGCCGCACTTTACGAAACTGACATAATCGCTATTAAGAATGCCTGTGCAGGTGTTACTCCTGCCAAGCACGAAGCCGCCCTTGAGGTTATGGCTTCTTGCCAAATAGATGTCAGCTAGAAGTCAAATATAAATCGGAACAGGAGACTGAAATGAGCGAGATAAAAAAGAATAGCGAAATAGTAGTAGAACCCTATCTTCCCGATGAGGATTACGACAATCCGGCAATGGTAACGGATTTCTATGAATTCACCATGGCCAATGCGTTGTTCCTTAATGGATTCAAGGATGTGAAGATGGTTTTTGATATGTTTTTCAGAAAGAATCCGGACAATATGGGATATTCCATCAGCTGCGGTCAGCATAAGCTGGTTCGTTTCCTCCAGAACTATCATTTTACAGACAGGGATATACGCTGGCTTCGTTACAAAGGAATGAGCGAAGAGTTCTGCGAATATCTTAGAGACTACCGTTGGAAGGGCGATTTATATATGCTGAAGGAGGGGACTGTTTGCTATCCCCAGGTTCCCATGGTTCGTGTGGAATGCGATATGGTTGGGGCTATTTTGATCGAGACCTATTTGCTCCAGACCATGAATTTCCACTCCTTGATTGCAACAAAGGCAACAAGAATCACAGGCCTTAACGTTCATCGTCCTCGCAATGTAATGGAATTTGGAACAAGAAGAGCACAAGGTGAGTCTGCGGGAAACGATGGCGCCTATGCGGCCGTTCTTGGAGGCTGCATAGGTACGGCAAACTGTCTGGCGGAAATGAAGTTTGGACCGGAAGTAAATGCGGTAGGAACCATCGCTCATAGCTTTATAGAATTCTTCCCCGACGAATACCAGGCCTTCAAGGCTTATGCAGATGTTTATCCCGACAATGTTTCCTTGCTTTTGGATACATATAGCATCTTCGAAAGCGGACTTCCCAATCTTATTAAAATCGACGACTATCTGATTGAGAAATACCCCGACGATCCCAATCGCCGGGTTAAGAGCGCCAGGATAGATTCCGGGGACCTGGCCCGTGGATATAAGAGGCTGAGAAAGGAATTGGACAAAGCAGGCAAATCATATATCAAACTGGTTGCCTCCAACTCTCTTGACGAGAAGAAGATGGCCAATATGGAGATGTACGAGGAGGCGGCCTTTGATGCCTATGGCGTGGGAGAGAAACTGATTACCGCTGCCACAGATCCGGTCTTCGGCGGAGTCTATAAGCTGGTTGCAGTTAAAGAAGAGGACGGAACCTATACACCCAAGATGAAATGCTCCGATTCCGTATCAAAGGTAATAATCCCCGGAAAGCTTATGGCTTGGAGACTCTTTGATGAAGAGGGAAAGGGACAGTGTGATATTATTGCCATGGATGACGAAGAATTCAAGGACGGAGACGAAATCGAAGTGGTGAATTTGGATCCGGACGTTTATAGAGCCAGAAGAGTTCTTAAGGCCGTTCATATTGAAAAGCTTTTGATTCCTCACCTTATAGGAGGGGAGCTGGTATTGGATCTTCCCGATATCAAAACAAAAAAGGAATACATAAAAGAACAGCTTGAAACCCGGGTATGGGAAAGCGAATTAAGACCTGAGATGCCCCATCAGCACTATGTGGATTTAACGGTTAAGGTGTCTGAGATGCGTTCGGAAATGTATAGGAGACTCCACGGAGGAGAGATTTAGGAAAAACCATATGAAAAACTAAAAGACACTGATAGCTACATCATTGATTGATTTGCATCTTCATCTTGATGGATCCCTTACCGTTGAAATAGCAAAAGAACTGGCAGACCTTCAGGGAATTAAGCTTCCGGGGGATAATGATGAGGATTTGCCAAGCTTTTCATGTCTCCCGAGGATTGCGGAAGCCTAAATGAGTTTCTGAAATTATTTGACCTTCCACTATCTTTGATGCAGACTCCTGAGGGGATGAGCGAAGCGGTTCGCCTTTTGGCGGATATTATAAAAAGCCAGGTGGTTATCTATGCGGAAATCAAATTTGCACCGCAGTTTCACATGGATAAGGGAATGACCCAGGAGGATGCGGTTTTGGCTGCCCTGGATGGAATGAAAAAAACGGATCTAAAGGTTAACCTGATTCTTTGCTGCATGCGTGGAGAAGGGAATGAAGAGGAGAATGAAGAGACCCTAAGGCTGGCGAAAAAATATCTGGAAGAAAACTTCGGCCTAACCGCAGATTAGGAAAAGCTTTTGCTGATGAATTCAATCGAGGCGGCTTTTACCACGGATGAGGTAAAGGCTCAGCTCAAGAAACAACTGGGATTGGAATAGAAAGAGAAATCTTGATATAACCATTTCGTAATCGAAAAATGTTATAATTAGTTATTCGGAGGAATCGGCCAATGGAATCAAAGAACAATTATGCCATAGACTTTTTCAGAGTGGTATTCAGCTTTGTTCTTGTGGTGTTTCATGGAGGAAGCAAATTCATGGAACCGGAGACAGGATGGTTTATCGGTGGCAATCTTGCCACGGAGTTCTTTTTCATTCTTTCGGGCTTCTTGCTGAACAGAAGTCTGAGGAGAGAGGAATCCCTTTCCGAAAAATCCATGGATCTGGCAGGGGATACTTTTTCTTTCATGAAGAGGAAGATTCTCCCCATATATCCATTCTTCTTGCTGGCCTTTTCTTCAATGTTTATCTTGGAAGCGGTTGTGGAGCACAAATCCCTATATCTTTTCCTTAGGGACCTGCTCTTTGCCATTCCGGAGTTATTGCTTATTAGAATGGCTGGATGGTCTCCAAAGTTTAAGGGGTATATAGGGCCGGGATGGTTCCTGTCGGCACTCTTCCTTGCTCTGCTAATTATCTATCCCATAGCCAGAAACAGAAGAAAAATATTCTGCTCCATAATAGCACCTATTACCGCTGTGGTATTGATTGGTTTCATAATGCAAACCGACGGAACCCTTCAGGTAATAGGGGATACATATTCCTTCTTCGCTTCCGCAGGCCTTAAGAGGGCAATTGCCGAGGTCTGCTGCGGATGCTTTGTTTACGAAATCTATGAGGCTCTAAAAATCCGCGGGGGGGGGGCAAGGCATATCTGCCATATGGTCAGGAATAGAATTGCTGTCATACGCATGCATCTTCTTCTACGCTTGGAGAGGATATCCCAGAGCTTTTTCGGCTGTGGCGGTAATAATCATGTCGGTTTTGATAATGATAGCTTTTATGGAGAATACTGTACTTGTTAAGCTGATTAATAAACTGCCGGCATTTATCAAGGAACTGCCTGCCAGAGAGTATTCTCTCTCACTTTATTTAACCCATATGTTTATTCGCACGGTCTTTGCCGAGGCCTTAAACAGAAGTGAAACCATTGTGCCTTACCAAAAGGTAATGATTGGATATATAATCGCCAGCCTTATCTGGGCAGCAATCTGCGTGGTAATAGTTCGTCTGGGACTTAAGGCCTTTAAGCGAGGGAATTGATTATGGACAAAAATAAAAAGAAGATGATCGCACCCATTATTATTACGGTGTTGGTGATAGCGTATTATGTTTTCTTATTTGGTATGCTTATAAGTGAGATGGACATTATAGTGCTGAAGATTATTATCGGCGTACTGCCGGCCCTTCTCGGTGCCACCATGGTGGGCGTTTGCATCCAGAGAATAAAGGAAATCAAAGGAGGAGAAGAAGATGATCTTGGTAAATACTGATTATATAAGCGGAAAAGAGTTGGAGATGTTGGGCCTGGTAAAGGGCAGCACCATCCAATCAAAGAATATCGGAAAGGATATTACCCAGAGTTTTAAGACCTTGGTAGGCGGTGAGCTGGGAGCCTATAACGAAATGATGAACGAGGCGAGGGCTCTTGCAACAAAGCGTATGGTTGCGGAGGCGGAACAGCTGGGAGCCGACGCCATAGTTAATATCCGCTATTCATCCTCTGCCGTTATGCAGGGTGCAGCGGAGGTTATTGCCTACGGAACAGCCGTTAAATTCCGCTAATTATTTGATAATCAAAGGAAAGGCAGAATAGTAAGTATGGCTTTACATTTCAAATACGTAAGAATCCAGGGAAGAGAGCTGGCTCCAAATACCATGACCGGTAAAGGGGTCTTCTCCATGTGCTGGAAGATGATTCAAGAGGACAATATGGAGGAGGAAGATGCGGATCTTTACCGCGAAATCGACGACTGGTTTGCCAAAGAACTTCCATGGCCTCCACAGTGCAAGAATCAGGAGCAGGTAATCTGCTGGTTCAAGACGGAGAACTCGGATGAGATGCTTAAGATGATTCGTCCTGCTCTTTGGCTTCTGGAAAAATATAACCACGATTATTTCTTGGTCTATACCAATACTCCGGGAGAAATCGTCTATGAGGACCAATATCAGGTAGTGGCAAAGGTGGACGGGATACTTCATATTGACGAAATGCAAGAATCCTGGTCTCCTGAGGATTGATATTGATTAAAAGTGAGAAAAAAATTATAATTATATGGACTAATCCATTGCTGCGTAAAAGAAAGAGGGGGATACTTTCAGGTGGATTTAACCAAATTTAGCAACGAGTTAGTTAATTTAATAAACAAAGTGCAGAGGACTGCCCAGAATCCCAACAGTCACGTTTTCGCATCCCTTAGAAAGCTGGAAAAACTTGCTAAGGAAAGTGGAGACGATGAGCTGCTGGGTTTTGTTTACTATCATTATGCCATGGCATATATCTCCAGGGAGAAGCATTATGAGTTCATAGAGTACTTAAAGAAGGCCGTTAGCTATCTTCTCAGGGTTGAGGATAAGGAATTGCTGGCAAGGTCCTATAACCTCTTTGCCATAGAGGCCAAGACCAACGGGTGCTTTGAGGTAGCCTTGGATTATTACTATACCGCTCACTCCTTGGTAGAAGAGGATGAGGACTCCGTAGCCTACGCCATGACCAGAGGCAATATCGGAGATCTGTTGAGCCAAATGGGAGACTATAAGCATGCCTATGAACATATTAAAAAGGCCCTTCAGATTATTGTTGCCAAGGTGGATGGAGAGCCTATAAACATAAAGAATATCGCAATCGTTCACGTTAATCTTGGTCTCACTGCTCTTAACGACAACAGAGTGGAAGAAGCCTTGAAAGAGGCAAAGTTTTTGGAAGCATTGGACTGGGATTCCGTCAATGACATGGGTGAGGAGATAGAGCTTTTCTATCTTATCTTCAGACTCAGACTGGCCATAGCAGGTGGCGAGAGAAAAACCATCAAGAAACTCTCCAAGGAAGTAAAAGAAAGAATAATCTCAAGTACCGTATTAAGCGAATTCGTTAAGGAAATCCTTGATGTCTTTGCGGAACTCATAAAAACCGGCGAGCTTGAGATTGCCCATGATTTGCTCTTGGCTCTTGATAAGAGAACCAAGATGAACAATTATGCAAAAATGCTTTTCTCTCAGTTGAAGATCAACTACTA
>CAJOQI010000084.1 GCA_905236895.1 uncultured Peptostreptococcaceae bacterium
CAATATGAATACCCACTCCCCAACGTGACCAAGCCAGTAAAATGCATTTAGATATGCCTTGGGACCATCCGGAACGCTTATCTTCCCAAACACTTTCAAGCATTCAACCACAAGGCTGACAAGTCCTCCAACCAATACAATAAACGGAATCAAACCATTAATGATTCTTCCCTTAAGAGTCTTGATGCTAGACACCAAATATCTGGCATAGAAGAAGAGAGCTAAATAAAAACCCCCTTTTGCAAGAATAAAGCAAGTGGTAAATCCGGACTCCCGGGAGTGTACCCTCAATACAAAACCGATCCCCATAACTAACGATGCAAGGGTAATCAGCAATGTGAGAAATAAAAACCCATTGGTTGTGGCGTTTTTTGCAACATCTCTTCTGGACGCCAGAACCATTACAAAGGCGACGGCGCATGAGAAAAACATGATGGTTGCATTTATATGATCAATCATTAACCTCTCCTTAATTAAATCAAATAGGTATAGTCCTTTGTCTTGCTTTTCTTTAAGGCCATAAGGCTAGTAGATTATTTATTCCTTCCCTTCTTTCCACCGTCCTTAATAGCATAGAGCTTCTTGTCGGCCACAGTTAGATAGTCCCACATCTTTCTCTTGCCATCTGGAACAGCAGCAAAGCTTCCCTGGGAAATCTTGATAGTACCCTGAATAAAGCGTTCCCCCTCCAGGGCAATCTCCCTTTCCATCTCTTTCTTAATCTTATTAATCTCTCTGCCTGTGAGTCCAAAATATCCTACAACGAATTCGTCCCCACCATAACGTGAGCAGAAAATCTTAGGATTATCGTTGAATTTGATTAAGGCCTTACCAATACATTTAAGGCATTCGTCCCCCACCTTATGACCGTGGAGATCGTTAAACTGTTTGAAATTATCGATATCTATTATACCGATGCCAAAGAGGGTTCCATCCCTCTCGGCTTCGTCGAATTTTTGTTGGAGATAATTGTTCATAGCATTTCGATTGGGCAGACCTGTAAGGGCATCCGTATTGGCCTTTATCTGGAGATTTACATTTGCTTCCTGAGCCTTCTCCCTCTCCTTGGCGATTCCGGCAATCATGTCGGAAAACTCCATGGCGTAGCGGAGGGTTTTAACCATATCCGCCACTTGGTCCTTCTTGATCTTATACTGCTCGCTTAGGCATTCCTTCAGTTTGGTGAAGTCGTGAACCTTCTCATAGAATTTGGCCTTTAGGCTGTAGTAGCGAAGAGAAATGGCTAAATTCTCATCCTTAAGAGGTGGTGATGCTGCATCCAGCAACCTGCCTGCATGGTTGATATAGTCATTATCAAGCATATAGTCACAGAGGCTCTCTATTTCAAAGATAAGGCCAAAGAGCTCGCTCCAATTAAATCTCTTCCAGTGTTTTAGAAGAAGAGCGAAATCCTCCTCTATTCTCTCGTCATCCTTTTCCAATAAGCTTTCGAAAAGATTGGTCAGGAGGAAGTATGTCTTGCTTAGGTTTATTTCTTCCTTTGATGACCGGTCGTAGTAAATGCGAATATTCTCCTTGGCCTCTTTTACTCCGGGCAAGTCATTCTTGATGAAGGATGCAAGGGCAATGTCCGCAAAGGTAAGAATCATATTATAGTTAAAGACATGCATATCGGTGAATTCTTCCATTCTCTTGATAGCATTCTTCTGCTGATTCTGGCCCTTTTCATAATCTCCCAATTCTATCAGTAATCTACCTGCACTGGCTTCAACCATTCCCGGAAGTGCTATTCCATCTTTTTGCTCTGCGGTTTTAACCGCCATCATATAATAGGCATAGGCTACGTCATAGCTTCCCAGATCCATTGCATCATAGGCAATCAAATTATACGCGCCGCCTAAATACTCCTTATCTCCGCTTCTCAGAAGGTATTTAATCGCATCAAAAACCGCCTTCCTAAATTTCGTGAGATCCTGGGCGGTGAAATAATAGTAATAGGCATAGCGATAATAGGCATATCCAACCAGATCGTCATCCTTTGTCTCTATGCCCTTTTTCTTAAGCTCATCGATTACTTCAATAGCTTTGGGGTCCAGAGCCCCAAGGCGTTTCATGAGCTTATTTTTCAGTTCTTCGATTTCTCTTATATCTTTAGCCGTCTTCATAATTTCAAACTTTAACCAAATTCCGGAAGTTTTCTAACATCCAGAATCTTGCGCTTCTTTCCCTTTACCGAAAGGAGGGCATCGTCCGCTGCAGCCAGGAAGTCCCAAGGCTTTGATCCCATTCTGGGCACATCGTTGCAAACACCGGTTGAGATAGTAACTGTCACGCTTCCCTGCTTCTCGTTCATGGCCATGGCACATTCTCCTATGGCTCCTCTTATTCTGGCAGATATATCTCTTATTTCATCGTCACTCTTTCCTTCGTAAATAATGACGAATTCATCCCCACCGTATCTGGCAGCGAAAATATTTTCAGCTTCGGAATAGTATTTCAAAATGCCGCCCAGCTTCTCCAGGCATCCATCTCCTGTTAAATGACCAAAGGTATCGTTATAGGTCTTAAAGTCATCGATATCCATAATCTCGACGCCAAGATTTTTCTTTTTCTTATAGGTCCGCTCAAAGGCTCTATCCAATTCCTGATCCAAGGCATATCTGTTTGGAATATCGGTAAGACCATCGGTCATTATCTGGTTCTGGAGATGCTGATTCTCAAGGCGCACCGCCATCTCTTCCTCTTGCATATCACCAATTATCTTAATCAGATTCATGGAGTTCTTATATATCTTGATTTGCTCTTCCTTTTGACGCATCAAAATTTCTTGCTGCTCTCTTAATGCCTCAATCAACTTTTTATCGTTCTTTATTCTCTCGTAATACTCAATCTTCACCTCTGAAAGAAGGCGCAAGGAGTGAGTGATATTGCTTTCCTTAATCTTCGGTTCGATAATCTTAAGGATCTTGCGGAAGGAATCCATTCGGTCCTCTGCAATCAAAGCCTTGCAGAAAGATTCTATGTCACCCATCTCAAGGAAAAACATTCCTTCCTGCTCCAGGGTTTCCAAGATTGGCGGAAGAAGCTCATCAAATGTCTTATAATCCTTCTTAAGCAATGCCAACCTGGCCTCAAAGAATTGGAAGGATACTATAAGATTCGGGAACTTCTCCCCGTCTATCCTGGGAATAATCTTTGCGGTTTGATTATAGGACCTTTGGGCTGCGGGCAAATCTCCCATGAGGATGGAATTCTGTCCGTCGTTTACTCCCGCAATAACCATATTCCTGTCGTAGAATACGTCACCCTTATTTTTGTTCATGAGACGTTTGGCTCTGCGATAGTATTTACGAGCCATTTCATAATCGCCGATAACATGATAGATATTGGCCAGATTCTGTACGATTGCACCTGTAACCGCAGGATTATTATCCTCCTCCGCAAACCTAAGAGCGTTGGAATAATAGCTATAGGCTACATCCAGGGCATCGTTAATCTGAGCGTCTATTGCAAAGAAATTATAGGAACGAGCCAAAAGCTGGTGTTCTCTGCTCCTTAAAAGAGCATGTATTGCCTCCGCAAGGCTAGTCTGAAATTTATCGTATTCCGACTCGTCGTAATACCAGTTGGCAAAATAGAAATTAACAAAACCAAGGAGCCCATTATCCCTCTGCTCCTTGGCTATGGTTTTTAGTTTCTTTAATTTAGAGAGGACCTTCTTGTCCCCGGCGCCATAGAGGGTTTCACATTCCTCTATCAGCTGCTGTGTTTTCTTATCGAATCGTGAAAAATCCATTTATTTCTCCCGTGTTGCGATTACAGTTATTATAACAAAAAAAGCCCTTTGTTAAAAGGGCTTAATCCTATTATTCACTTATTAGATTTCCTTGAAAAACCTATAATTTCACCTTAAACAGACCCTCTCTATTGCAGTAGGCAAAAAGAATTCTGGTACCTGCCATCTGGAATCTGGCCTGGGCATTTCCCTCGGGATATAGCTTTACCATTTGGATCCGGTCAGGTGCCAACGCAGCAAGGAAAGATATATAGTGGTCCTTGGTCATGGGATGGTCCATATGAACAAAGTATTCACCCTCCGAAACCTGAACATCAATGTAGTGATCTTCCTCCGACTCTTCCGCCACCTCTTCCTGAAGAAGTATTCCGTGACAGCTTATTGCCGCCTCCCCTATGCTGTGGATTATATTTCCGCAAATGGGGCAGACATAGAATTTGGACTTAAGCATATTGGCGGATATATTTGAATTCTGAACAGTGTCCCTGGGTCATTCTATTCTTTTCCCTGAGCTCTTTGATGATGGCTCCGGTTATATATTGATTCATTTCTCGCCTCCATAAAAAAGAGTATTATCAACCTTGGTTAAATAATACTCTCTTTTCATCTTTTTTCTACCTACGGATAGTAGAGTCGTCCATTCCCTCTCCGGAGTTATTCTTTGGATCTCCATCCAGAAGATTTTACCATGGTTTCATCGGGAAGAACCCAAAGGGCTTCAACGCCTCCCATAGCTTCCACAAAGGCCTGTCCCTCTTCCAATTCCATATTGAAAACCGCCGTTGAAAGAGCGTCGGCTCTTCCTGAGTCCTTTGTTATGATGGATACGGAAAGATATCTGTTTTCCGGCATCAAGGTAGTGGTGTCCACAATATGGTGATAGGCTCTTCCCTCATATTCGAAAAATCTTCTGTAAACACCGCTGGTTACAAGAGATTGATCCACCACCTCAACCGTATCTATATATGCCTCCTCTTGATCCAGCTTGGGATTTTGAACAGCTACCACCCACTTGCTTCCATCAGCCTTTAACCCTGAGGTTCTCACATTTCCTCCGGCGCTGATAATGAAATTGGTATGGCCCTCTTCTTCCAGCTTAAGCACTATCTGCTCTATTGCAAATCCTTTGGCTATGGCTCCAAGGTCAAGGCTCATTTCCGGATCCTTGAGAAATACGGTATTGGCCTCCTTGTCGATTACCACATCATCTATATTGCAGTGCTCCGCAGCGGCTTTAAGATCTTCCATTGCAGGGATATATGCTGCATCCGGATTCGCAGTTGCAGCTTCCCTTGCCTCGTGCCAGAGAGAAAGGACGGATCCCATGCCCACATTTACCCTTCCCTCGGTTTGCTCATACATTTCCTTGGCTTCTTCCAAAAGCTTAATGAATTCAGGGTCGACTTCCACAGGCTCTTTCCCAGCATTCTTATTCACCCTCCTGGCGTTGTTTACTCCGTCATACAGGGTGTAGATATCAAACATATAGTGATATCTCAGTAGTTCCTTGTGGACCTCATCACTCAATTCATCAAAACTTTCCTGATTCTCACAGTAAGCAATGATATTTATTACCGTATCGAAAGCATCAAAATAGACATCGGAAAAACGCTCCAGTTCAGGAGCTTTTTCCTCATTAAAACTACCACAGCCTGAAAGACAGGCTGTGGTAGCAATCATCACAATTATTAATATGGATGATAATTTACGTAACACCTTAACTATTACTCAAGGCCCTTAACAACAGCGCCTACGATATCTGTAAGGTGTCCAATGGTGCAGCCAGCAAGGAGGTCGGGATCAGTAGCGTGATCGGAATCATCGAATTCGATTCCTGCAATGCCTGCCTTATCCTTACCTACCAGATAGTTGGCAAGGAATTCAGCCTGCTGGTACCACTCACCGTTCTCAAGGCTGGAAGCCTTCTGCATACCATAGTCTTCCTTCAGTTCGTTCTTTGTCTTGATGTCTGTAGGAGCAACGATAGCCTTATCGCTGATTCCTGCAGCCAGCTGTACGCTGTCGATTACGCAAGCTTTGATTGTTCCTGCATCATCAGTTGCGGAATATCCGAAATAGGAGTAGAACATAACTTGTCCTTCTTCCTCTTCTGTTTCGCTCTTGGAGTTTGCTGCGGATGTATGAACACCTACTGCAACCTTTGTTGCGCCATCAGCGGGAACTGTATTGTCGAATGCGTTTGTGATAGCTTCTACGAATACGGGCATATGTCCTACTGTACATCCTGCAAGGAGGTCTGCGTCTGTGGACTTACCGGTCTCGCTGTCGATAGCCATTCCTGCAACTTCATCTCTGGTCTTTCCGATTACCCAAGCCTCGAGAGCATCAGCCTGCTGATACCACTCGCCGTTCTCAAGTCCGGAAGCCTTTGCCATACCATAGTCGTCACCCAGCTCTCTCTTGGTCTTGAAAGCCTTTTCAGGGTCAACTACTTCACCTTCTGCCGTAACATCAAGTCTGCTCTGAGCAACGTCGATGAAGCAATCTTCAACAACGCCATCTTCTCCGATAAGGAGCGCTACTACATAAGCGTCACCTTCGAACTGTCCGTCAGCTTCTTCTGTAGCTTCGGTAACCTTATATTCGAATGCATGACCAACGCCCATCATCTTACCACCGGTTGTTTCTTCGGTTGCTTCTTCAGCAGCCTCTTCGGTTTCTTCAGCAGCCTCTTCAGCTGCTTCTTCTGTAGCTTCTTCTGCCTCTTCTTCGGTTGCTTCTTCTGCCGCTTCTTCAGTTGCTTCTTCAGTTGCTTCTTCTGCGGGGGCTTCTTCCTTCTTGCTATTTCCTCCGCAAGCTGCAAGGCCCAGTACTAACATGAGTACCAGAGCAACAGATAGTAATTTCTTCATTCTTTCCTCTCCTTCTTAATAAAACCATCGTTTTTTATTGTAAAGCGGCGAACTGATTGAGTGCCGCCTTTACAGCATCGTATGCACCAACGGAGGTTTCCGTTGCATTGGTTGCCACATCTATCTTGGTTCCATCACCGCTGGATTTTCTGGTGATTGCGGTTGCGCCAATGAACTGTTCATAATAAGCGCCTTCCGTCAGAACCTCATATCCGAATCCCATTGTTTCATTTTGGTAAACAGTTGTGATTCCTGTTACCGCTCCGTCAGGTCCTATTCCAACCAAAAGTTTGAATGGATCCTCGGGATAGTGACCTACACCCTGAGCAAGAACCGCGATGCCTTTGTCCTCTGTGCTCTTGAACACCTTAAGAACATTCTCTTCCAAGGCAGCATCCGTTACTTCTTCATATCCACCCAGCATTTCAGCTGCAGCCTGAGCAATAAGGTCATCTTCGGAAAGCTCAACAGGAGCTTCATATTCCGCACCATTAGCTACATCAAGCTGAGTAAGAGCGATTGCAACGCTGTTCTTTACAGCCTTGGATGAATAGGTTGCACCGGAATAAACGTCAACTGCATCTGCACTGCTTTGTCCGATGAACTGGTTCAGATACTCATCAGCCAAAGCGTTGGTTCCAACACCGGGGGTCTCCGCATGGTTCAGAATCTGAATTCCGGTTACTTCCTTGTTGCTATTTACACCAACCATGATATCAACGTTGCCGCCGAAGCCCTTGGATGATGTAGTGCAAACGATACCGGAGCCATTATCGGCCAAATGAGCCTGGGTTACGCCTTCAACAAGGGGTCCATCATATTCAGTGAAGGAATCTCCATCGGGAAGAACCACTGCTCTAGCCTGGTTCGCCGTATCAGCCGCTCTCTGCTCTATTACGGGAGCTGTAATAGAATTTGCAAATGCAAGGAGGGTTGAAACCACCAAGCAGATGCCTACCAAAACTATAATTGGGATAATTGGATTGTTATTTTTCTTCATTACTATTACCTCTAATGATGATGATACATAGTCACAGATAATTATAGGTTATTGGCACGCTCAATGCAAGTATTTAAGGGACTTTCAAAGTATTCTGATAATTAATTAACACTTTTATATCGGGGTTTTTTGAACAGATTTATGCCCTTTCTTAATAGCCCTACCAGATATATGGTATGAGCCTGTATTTTACCTTTTGGCAATACTCCCTATAGCCCTCAAGGCCCTCTTCCAAAACCTTTTCTTCGTTTAGGACACGCTTCCTGATAATCGGAAAATATGCCAGCATGATCAAGAAAGAGATAGGTGATCCAAGAATAATTGGCATAGACAGAAAGAGAATCAACGTAGCAGCATACATGGGATGCCTTACTATCCCATAGAGTCCCGTATTTACCACCCTTTGATTCTCCTGAACCTCTATGGTCCTGGATAGATATTCGTTCTCCTTGAGCACCTCTGCATATAGTCCGTATGAAAGGAGGAATAGAACCACTCCCAGGACAATGCTCCATACGGGCATTTCGATCCAAGCAAATCGATAGTTTAATCCCGCCACTATGAAGGCTGCCAGAAACATCAGGCCGCTTAAAGCTATGACCGCCCTTTGCTCCCCTTCCTTCTCCTTGGCATTTAGGCGTTTCTTCAGAAGTTCCGGACTTTTTGCCATCATCACAAGACCAGCGATAAACATGGGGATGAAGAGCACTCCCATTAAAACCCAGCCATTCCAATACTTTAGGCTTCCCGCCGGGAGGAACAAAAGAAGAGCCAAGAGTAAGACTCCCGCCAGGAATTTCGTAATTGCTTGGATAAAGAGTTTGCTGTTCATAATTCCCTTCGCTCGCTATGATGTAAATATCTTTAAGGTTTCCCCCAGCCTTTGATGCTTTACCTTGGTTGCATCAAAGCGAACCGTATAAAAAGCCATCTGCATAATCGGCCCTGCTGCCAAGGCACAGATTATGGTTCCGATTCCCACAGGTCCTCCAAGAAGCCATCCAATA
>CAJOQI010000085.1 GCA_905236895.1 uncultured Peptostreptococcaceae bacterium
CCCATCATCATGCTCTCCGCCAGAGGGGAAGAATACGATAAATTGGTGGGATTTAAGCTTGGAATCGACGATTACGTAACCAAGCCCTTCAGCCCCAAGGAGCTTATGGCAAGAGTCAACGTAATTCTGGAGCGTAGAAACAGCGCCAAGAAGGAACAAAGCAACGAAATGAGCTTTGGTGGCCTTACCATCAATATGGCTGCCCGTACCGTAACCGTTGACGGAAAGAGGGTCGAGCTTACCCCCAAGGAATACGAGCTCCTCTTCTATTTGGTAAACAATAAGAATATTGCCCTCTCAAGAGATAAGCTTCTCTCCGATATTTGGGGTTATGATTTCTTTGGTGACGACAGAACAATCGACACCCATATCAAGAATCTCAGAAACAATCTGGGACCCTATCGTGAATATATAGTTACACTTAGAGGCGTAGGATATAAATTCGAATATGAAGAATAATCTTCGTTTCAAAAGCATACGCTTTAAGCTCTTTGCGTATTTCATAGCCTTTGCTGTTATTCTTACGATCCTGATCTGGATCCTGCAGATATTCTTTTTGGATACATATTACGAGGATATGAAGCTTAAGGAGACGGACCGAATGGCCCGTACTTTGGTGCAGCAATATCAAAGCAACGGCAGCATGACTTCCCTGGCTGACAGCATAAACGAATTGACTCAAGACACTGACACCTTTATCAGGGTGGAAACCGCCGACGGCAAGACTTTGATTACGCCGGAATATTTTGGTTACAGACAATTCTTCCTCTATAGGATGCAGGCCGCCACATTAAGAGAGCAGCTATTGCTAAACGACTACCCATCCTATTCAGAGGTTACTCCCAGCGAAAGCGGCGAGGACAATACCTCCACCCTTTCCTATGTTTGCTATCTTAAAAAGGAGTATATCGGAGATACCAACAATATCAATCTTTCAAAAAGCTATCTCCTCTATATGTTCACTCCTCTCTATCCCGTAGCATCAACCATTTCAATACTGAGAACTCAGCTAATATATATTACTGTTATCGCCTTGCTTCTGGCCACTTCCATGGCTATCTATATGGCCACTCACATCAGCAAGCCGATCAAAGCCATAACTCAGTCCGCCGCCGAAATGGGTAAAGGCAATTACGGCGTTCAGTTTCACGGCGGGCACTACGAGGAGATTACGGAGCTGGCAGAGACACTGACCCACGCATCTCGGGAGCTTGAGAAATCCGATATGTATCAAAAGGATTTGATAGCCAACGTAAGCCACGATCTTAGGACTCCCCTTACCATGATTAAATCCTATGCGGAGATGATAAGGGATCTTTCCGGGGACAATCCGGAAAAAAGAGAGCAACACCTTAATGTAATTATTGATGAAACGGATAGGCTTAACGTGCTTGTAGACGATATGCTGAATATGTCCAGGATGCAGCAGCGGGTTATAGAGTTGGAGCCAGCGGAATTCGATCTTTCGGAAACCGTTGCCAGCCTCCTTACCTCCTACGATATTCTTGAGCAACAGGAAGGCTATACCTTCTCCTATGCCAATCCGGGCAAAATCATGGTCAAGGGAGATGAAGCAAAGATTAAACAGGTAATAAACAATTTGGTCAATAACGCAGTTAAGTATTGCGGCGAAGACAAGGTTATAGACATTACCCTGGAACGCCAGGGCAAGAAAGCCAGACTGGAAGTTACGGACCACGGCCAAGGCATTGCCCCCGACGAGCTGAGCCATGTTTGGGAAAGATACTATAAATCCAGTACCCACCACGTAAGACCAACGGAAGGAAGCGGCCTGGGACTTTCCATAGTAAAGGAAATCCTAACCCTCCATAAGGCCGAATATGGCGTCACCTCGGAACTGGGCTCCGGCAGCACCTTCTGGTTCGAGATGGATTTGGTCAAGCCGCCAAAGCAAAGCAATAAGGCAGGCTCCAAATCCAAACGAGAATCAAAACAAGAAATAAACCCCGAAGATTAAAGTTAAAGAAAACCGCCAATGGCGGTTTTCTTTTTCACTTTTTCTTATGCCTTCTAAGATATGCCTGTTTCTGCCTTTCGTCCTCCGCCTCCAGAGATTTGGAATTGCGGACGCCTCCCAAATGTTCCAAATGGTGGCGGAATTCGTGGCGGATGACCCCTCGGAGAAGATTTTTCATTTCCTCCTCCGTGGCATTGGGATAGGCCATATCAAAGGATCCCTTATACACGGTAATTTGCCTTCCTCCCTGATAAACCGCATAGGTTCCCATGGTGGTAATATCGTCGGCCTTGGCATAGTCCGGAACCATGCAGTCCTCCGAAACGATTACACCCCCGGTGAGGTCCTTAAAGAATTCCAAGGGAAGTTCATCAAGCAAGTCTGAAACAATGTCTCTGAAAGTTTCCATATCAAGCATATCGGATTTCCTTTCCCTACTTCAGCGGTTCCTGTTTGAAATAACCACCCAGCTTTTCCGTTTTGATGCTGTTTACAAAAGCTCCCGGATCCACTTCTTTAATGGCACGCATTACATGGGTCACCTCTTCGCTGGAAACCACGGAGTATAGCATGGGTTTCTCCGATCCGCCATAGCAACCCTCCCCCTTAAAGAGAGTTGCGTCGTGATCCGTAAGTTCTCTTATCTTCTGATATATTTCATCCGGCTTGTCCGTAACGATTAAGAGAGTATGTTTCTGATATCTTCTGTAGAGAAGCTGAATTACCTTGGTTCCCGCATACTGATAGATGATGGAATAGAGGGCTTTGTCGAATCCGAACAGAACGCCTGCGGTAATAAGAAGTACCACATTGGCAGCAAAGATATAATTCCATACATCTATTCCCTTCTTCTCGGAGAAGAAGACGGAGATGATATCCGTTCCGCCACCGGAGGCCCCGGCCATCAAACAAAGGACAACTCCGATTCCGCTTAAGATTCCTCCGAACAAGGCCAAAAGCAGTGCGTCGTATGTGATGGTGAATTTGTGCATGATATCAGTAAGCAAACTGGATAATACAATGCAGTAAATGGAGTATAGGGTAAACCTCTTTCCCAGGAATTTAAGTCCAATGATAATAGGTATTATGTTTAAGGGCAGGTATACGGCGGAATAAGGAACCTTCACACTAAAATAAGTTGACATTATCCTCTGAAACAGGACGGTGATTCCGCTGAATCCCGCAGGAAAGAGATTGGCAGGCTGAACAAAGGTCTTTACAACAAAAGCAAAGATAACCGATCCCATTGTTACCATAATAAAACGGGTGGCAGCTCCAAGTATTTTATTGTCATGTTTCCTTAGATTCATTATCTTTTTCTCCTATATATCCCCTTTTCCGTTGCAACCGCATCCAGGGGGATATCCCAAGTGTCCCTTGGGACTTTTTCAATTTTCTGCCCTTCAAAGGCAGCGCCTATTCTAAAAGCCTTGGTGCATTTGGGGAGGAATCTGTCGTAATAGCCTCCACCCAGTCCAAGTCTATAGCATTCCTCATCAAAGCCTACCAAAGGACAGACTGCAAAATCTATTTCCTCAGGCTTTACAATTCTTCCCTGGTGAACCTCCGGTTGCCAAAAATCCGAAGTATTGTCTCGGGCCACAATTTCTTCACCAAAGGCAACGGCCTCCATTTCTTCCTCGCCCCACCTGGGATAGCAGATGGTCTTTCCATCTGTCTTGGCTTTGCTTACCAGTCTCTCCAAGCTTACCTCTGCCTTGGCAGATTCATAGACGAAAATCACCTCTGCCTTTTTGTATTCCTCCAAATCGCAGATAGCCTTGGCTATCTCATCGGACTTTTCTATCCACTGATCCAAGGGAAGAGATTGCCTTGCTTTCTTTCCCTCTTTTCGGAGCCAAGCTTTATACTCCTTGTGGAATTCCGTTCTAACGGTTCCCGCCAAATAGAGGGACCCGAAGGCAATGATGGGATTTCCATGGGATGCTTCCAAAGCCATGGCTAGTCCATCGGAAATACTTTCTGCGGCATTAGCCTTGCTTCCCCTGTCGCTTATAACGCAGGCCAGTTCCTCTCCTGAAAGAGCCCTGGGACTCTTTGGTGTTACGCATATAAACTCCTGAGCAAAGCCTTCAACCATCTTTATTATTGTTTCATAATCCTTATCCGCCAACACTCCCAAGAGAAATACTATTTTATCACCGGGAAGATAGGTTTCAATAGCTTCTTTTAATGCTTCTGCGCACTGGGGATTATGGCCTCCGTCCAGGATAAACAAAGGATCCTCCGTCAGCACTTCGAATCTTGCGGGCCATTTAACCTTTTCAAGGCCACGTACAATTGCTTCTTTAGGGATCTTCCATCCCCTGCTCTTGAGAGCTTCAACGGTCTCCATTACAAGAGCGGTATTCTTAAGTTGATGAGGTCCAAGTAGAGGCAGGAAGTATTCAATATCTCCCTCTTCACCTTTCCAAAGAAAACTCTGGCCCTTAAGGCTATACTCTCCCGGCACAATTTTTGAGAAGTCGGTTATCGTTAGAGGCACAGCCTTCTCTTGGCAGATCCTCCGGATCACCTCGGTTGCCTTGGGGTCACCGTCATAGCAAATGGCATTGGCGCCGGTTTTTATGATTCCCGCCTTTGTTTCAGCGATTTCTTCTATGGTATCTCCCAGATACTCCGTATGTTCAAGGCCGATATTCGCGATAACCGAAACCTCGGGAGCATCTATGGCATTGGTACTGTCCAAGGCTCCACCCATTCCAACCTCCAGCACCACTATATCGCAACCCTCTTCCTGGTAATACTGAATTGCAATGGCGGTAACCAGTTCAAACTGACTGGGGTGGTCATCCATGGAATCGGCCAAGACCTTTACCCTCTCTGTTATTTCAGCAAGGCGAGCCCCTTCAATATTCTGACCGTTTATCTGGATTCGCTCTCCGAATTCCTGAATATATGGAGATATATAGAGTCCGGTCTTGTAGCTCGCCTCCTTCAAGATGGAGGCCAGCATGGCGCAGGTGCTTCCCTTGCCGTTGGATCCTGCCACATGGATAAACTTAAGATCCTTCTGTGGATTTCCAAGTAAAGAAAGGAGCTCCTTGGTTCTCCCAAGACCCAAACGGGTTGTGCTCCATCCGTAGTTTTCGATATATGAAATTGCTTCCTTCGGTGTCATTGTCATAGGGTTTTCTTTACTCTATTAATGATTGGTGGGAGAATGAGCCCAAAGGCAATTCCCTTGGCTATACAAATTCCAAGGCGAAGTGCCAAGGATCCCACAATAAGGGCAGGCGTATAATACCCGTAAATATGGCTATCCACATAGATGGAACCGGTATTAAGCAGGGTAACCATCAGCTCCAGAAGTATGGTGATTATGAGAATCTCCTTTGCAGTCATCTGATATTTATGCTTCTTGGCATAGAGCCCTGCGAATAATCC